>DAMAFT010000355.1:0-5108 GCA_031995805.1 Massilia sp. | reverse complement strand
TGGGTGTTGTAGCTGACGTAGAGCACGCCGCCGACCTTCAGCTTGCGCTTGACGAAATCGGCGATGAAGGCGCGATTGGCGTCCGACACCCAGCTCCAGATGCCGTGCAGGCCGATGAAGTCGAAGTCCGGCAAGTCCTTGCGGCTGCAGTACTCCTCGAAGGACTGGTCGCGCAGGCGTCCCGCCAGGGGACCGGCGCCGGCCAGCTCGCTGGCGAAGGCGGCGTGCGCAGGGTTGAAGTCGGTCCCGTGCCACTCGGTGCCGGACGCCGCGTCGTGCACATTCACGCTCACGCCCTGGCCGAAGCCGAGTTCGCAGGCCACCCGCACGTCCGGCGGCACGATGCCGCTGTTGAGCAGGGCGATCCGGGCGCGCAGCGGATTGAGTTCCGTGTAGTACCCGTAGGTGTAGCCGATGTCGGTGACATACCCTTCAGACCAGTCTTGCATGGACGTCCTTTCAGTGTCGTTTCGGAAGGCACGGGCTTGCTGTCGATGCCCGTTACCGAGAATCGGCAGCACTGGACTGTAGCATCCGCATGCGCCGCGGCGGCGCGCCATAAGAAAACGGCCCGTGCACTTGCGCGCACGGGCCGGATGGCATTGCCAGCTTGCGGAATGGGTCAGCGGAAGTAGGCAGCCACTTCGCGCACGGCGCCGTCGTCCAGCGTACCGGCCCCGGCGCGCAGGCGCAGCAGGCCGAGCAGGTAGTTGTAGCGGGCCTGGGCCAGGTCGCGCTGGCTCGTGTACAGCTGCTGCTGGGCGTTCAGCAGGTCGAGGTTGATGCGCACGCCGCCCTTGATGCTCTGCTCGGTCGCGGTCATCAGCAGCTTGCCCGACTCGACGGCCTTTTCCAGCGCGCCGACCTTGGCCACGCTGTTCTGCACCACGTCGTAGGATTTGCGCAGGTCGACCAGGATGCGGTTGCTGCGTACGTCCAGGTCGGACTTGGCGCGCTCGTACCCGGCAGCCGCCTGGCGCGTGCTGGCATTGATCGCGCCGCCCTGGTAGATCGGGATATTCACCTGTACGCCCAGGGTCCGGTTGACGGTGTTCTGGTTGTAGGTGTTGATCGATTCCGAGTCGCCCTTGCTGTAGCTGCCGATGAAGTCGATGCGCGGCGCGTGGCCGGCCTTGTTGCGCTGGATTTCCAGGCGCGCATTCTCGATCGCCAGGCGCGCCGTCGCCAGTTCCGGATTGCGCTCGAGCGCCGTCGCGCGCCAGTCGTCGAAGGTCTTGTCGAGCTTTTGCGGACGCAGGTTCGGGCCGAGCTTGTCGAGCGCGCCCGGGTCCATGCCGATCACGCCGGCCAGGGTAGTGCGCATCGCCACCGCATTGTCCTGGGCCTCGATCAGCTGGGCTTCGGCCAGGTCCAGGCGCGCCTGGGTCTCGAGCATGTCGGTGCGGGTGCCCTCGCCCTTCTCGAACAGGTGCTGGTTGACCTTCTGCTGCTCGGCATACATGTCGCGCTGCACGCGCGAGAGTTCCACCTGGTCCTCGGCGAACAGCGCATCGGCATACGCGCTGGCGACGCGGATGATGACGTCGTTGGTGTTCGCCGCGAACTGGGCCGCGCCCTGCTTCGTCTGCACCTTGCCCTGGCGGTAGCGCACGAAGCCGTCCAGGTTCAGGATCGGCTGGCGCACCTGGATCGCCGACGAGCGGCTGATGTAGTGCGGATACGTCGTCGGACTTTCCTTGCCATTCGTGATGTAGGTGACGTCGGCGACGTTGCGGCTGTTCGAAAAGCTGGCCGAGACCTGCGGCAGCAGGTTCGAACGGCCCAGGATCTCGTTTTCCTTGGCGGCCTCGTTCTCGTAGAAATTCATCCGGTAGGCCGGATCGTTCTTGAGGGCCAGTTCATAGGCCTGCTGCAGGCTGACGGCATGGGCGCTGCCGCCTGCCGCCAGCAGGACGCAGGCCAGGGCCAGCGCGCGGCGGCGCAGGCCGGTCGATCGTTTCGATGGCTTGCTCACGCGGTCATTCCTCGCTCATCGACGATTTGGCGCGGTCGAACACCGGCTTGAGCAGGTAGCTCATCATGGTGCGTTCGCCGGTCTTCACGAACAGTTCCACCGGCATGCCCGGACGGATGTCCATGTGGTGCGAGGCGACCATCTTCTGGCCGGCATCGGACACCTTCACGCGCACCTTGTAGAACGGCATGCCGGTGCGCTCCTCGACGCTGCGGTCGGCCGACACGGTCTCGACCACGCCCGGGATGTGCGGCGTGCGGTTGGCATTGAAGGCCGAGAAGATCAGCTCGGTATGCAGGCCCGGATGCACCTTGTCGATCAGGTTGACGGGCAGCTGGCCCTCGACGATCAGCGGATCGTCGGCCGGGACGATGTCCATCATCTTGAAGCCGGGGGTAACGACGCCGCCGTTGGTGAACACGGCCAGGCCGACCACGGTGCCGTCGACCGGCGCCTTGACGTCGACGTTCGACAGTTCGAACTTCTGGGCGCTCATGCGCGCGCCCTGGGCTTCGGCTTCCTTCTGGGTGTCGGCCAGTACGGTGCGCACTTCCTTCTGGTAGTCCTGCACGCGCTGCGCCTTGCGCAGGGTCATCTCGACCACCTGGCGCTGGGCGCGGCCGATGTTGCCGATGTCTTCCGAAATGGCGCCCTGCAGCTGGGCGTAGGTGCGCTCCAGGTCGAGCAGGCGGTTGCGGGCGACGTAGCCGTCCTTGGCCAGGTCGCGCATGCCGTCCAGCTGCTCCTTCAGGAATTTCACCTGCTCCTTCTTGCTGTCGCGCGATTCCTGCAGGCCCTGGATCTGGACCTTGAGGCCGGCGATGTTCTCGTCGACGCCGCCCAGTTCGTTCTGCAGCGAGGACTGTCGCGAGGCCAGCAGTTGCTGCTGCAGCGTCATCATCTCGGCCACGCGCGCTTCGCCGGAACGCTTGGTCAGCTCGTCCGGGAAGCGGATCGTCTTGAGGCCGTCGCGTTCGGCGACCAGGCGCGCCTCGGTGGCGCGCGCGGTCAGGTACTGCGCGTCGGTCACGTCGTAGCCGGCCTGGGCATTGATGGCGTTCATGCGCACCAGCACCTGGCCCGCCTTCACCACGTCGCCGTCCTTGACCAGGATCTGCTGGATCGTGCCGCCGGACTGGTGCTGCACCGCCTTGCGGTTCGATTCCTTGGCCACGGTGCCGCTCATCGGCACGCCCTTGTCGAGCGGCGCGAAACTGGCCCAGACGAGGAAACCGACCACGCCGACCAGGACGATGATCCAGCCCATGCGCGTCCAGGCGCGGTCGTCGGTATTCACCGTCAGCGGCGCCACGTCATGGGCGATGACGTCGGTTGCCGCTTCATTCTTGGAAATGAGCTTCATGGTTTATGCGTTTCCTTGTTCCGTTTGCGCGGCAGGCTGCGCCGCCTTATCTGGTGCGGCGCCCGGTTGCGCCGCTTGCGCGGCCTGTGCCTGCGCACGGGCCTGCGCCTGGGCCTGGGCTTGCGCCTGGGCCTGCTGCTGGGCGGCCTGCTGCTGCGCCACCGCCTTCTGGTTGGCTTCCTGCAGCGCCGCCAGCACCTGCTCGGTCGGGCCGAAGGCCTGCGCCGCGCCGTCGCGCAGCAGCAGCAGCTTGTTGGTGGCGCCGATGATGCTGGTGCGGTGCGTGATCAGGACGATGGTCTTGCCGCGGCGGCGCAGGTCGAGCACGGCCTGCACCAGCGCCTGTTCGCCCATCTCGTCCAGGTTCGAGTTCGGTTCGTCGAGCACGATCAGGGCCGGGTCGCCATACATGGCGCGGGCCAGGCCGAGGCGCTGCTTCTGGCCGCCGGACAGGCCGGCGCCGCCGTCGCCCAGCGGCGTGTCGTAGCCCTTGGGCAAGTGCAGGATCATGTCGTGCACGCCGGCGCGCTTGGCCGCCTCGACCACCTTCTCCGCATCGACCTCGCCGAAGCGGGCGATGTTGTCGCTGACGGTGCCGCCGAACAGTTCGATGTCCTGCGGCAGGTAGCCGACGTTCGGGCCGAGTTCGCCCTTGTTCCACTGGTAGATGTCGGCGCCATCCAGGCGCACCTTGCCGGCCAGCGCGGGCCACACGCCCACCAGCAGCCGCGCCAGCGTCGACTTGCCCGAACCGCTGGGGCCGATCACGCCGACGGCGTCGCCCGGCACGACGGCAAAGGTCACGCCGCGCAGCACCTGCTGGTTGCTGCCCGGGGGACCGGCGACCACGCCTTCGACGGCCAGCGCGCCCTTCGGCTTCGGCAGTTCCATGCCGGCGCCGCGTTCCGGGTTGGCGGTCAGCAGGGTGCTCAGGCGCTCGTAGGCGCTACGCGTGCTGCTCCACGACTTCCACACGGCGATCACCTGCTGCACCGGCGCCAGCGCGCGGCCGACGAGGATGGATGCGGCGATCATCATGCCCGGGGTGATGCGGCCTTCGATCGCCAGCAGCGCGCCGAAGCCCAGCACCAGCGATTGCAGCGAGGTCTGGACGAACTTGGTGATGGAACCGACGACGCCGGCCTTCTGGCTGGCTTCGGCCTGCAGGTTGAGGAAGCGGCTGTGCAGCTTGAACCAGCGGCTCATCAGGTTGGGCAGCATGCCCATCGACTCGATGACTTCGGCGTTGCGCAGGTTGTTGGTGGCCAGGTTGCCGGCGGCGATGGCCATGGTGTTGGCTTCGCTCAGCGGCTTGCGCGACACCTTTTCGTTGACGATGGCCAGGATGATCAGGACGATGGTGCCGCCCAGCGCGAACACGCCCAGCCACGGCTCGAAGAAGAAGATGACGATCAGGTAGAACGGGAACCACGGCGCGTCGAAGAACGCGAACAGCGCGTTCCCGGTCAGGAACTGGCGCAGGTTGGTCAGGTCGTTCAGCGCCTGCCCCGCATTGCCGCCGGCCTTTTTCAGGTTCTGCTCGAAGGCGGCCGTGTAGACGCGCTTGTTGAGCAGCATGTCGAACTTGGCGCCGACGCGCACCAGCACGAAGCTGCGCATCATCTCGAGCGAGGACATCAGCAGGTAGCCGCCGAGCATCATCAGCGTCAGCATCAGCAGCGTGATCTCGTTGCGGCTGGCCAGCACGCGGTCGTACACCTGCAGCATGTACAGCGAGGGAACGAGGGCGAGCAGGTTGGTGATGGCGCT
>DAMAFT010000354.1:0-5123 GCA_031995805.1 Massilia sp. | reverse complement strand
AGATGTTTTCCTTGGCGGCCAGCGGCTTGCGGGTGGTGACGTTGATCGTGCCGGCCAGGCCGCCGTCGACCAGGCTGGCCATCGAGGTCTTGTAGACCTGGGCCTGGTTCAGGACCGACGAGGGCAGCAGCGACAGGCTGGTCGAGCGGCTGGCCGAGGCCTGGTCGCCGACGTACCAGTCGGCGCCGGCGATCGCGTGGCCGTTGAACAGGATCATGGTCATGTCGGGATTGGTGCCGCGCAGCGCCACCTTCTCCGCCTCGTCGTAGTCGGTGCGCACCGCCACGCCGGCCAGGCGCTGCAGGGAGTCGGCCAGGTTCTTGTCCGGCATCTTGCCGACGTCCTCGGCCGTGATCACCTCGACGTTGGCAGCCGAATTCTTCTTGACGTTCAGCGACTTGGCCATCGAGGCGCGGATACCGGTCACCTCGACGGTCTGGACCGACGCGCTGCCGGCATCGCTCTGTGCCCGGGCCGGGACGGTGGCGACACCCAGCAACGCCATCGAGACTGCCACTGCCAGCGGCTTCTGTTTCAACATGCTCACTCTCCTCAACTTTTGTCGTATTCATGGGCAGGTGTATCCCTGCCGCTCATACAGTATTGACGAGTGTCAAGGTAAAGGACAATGATTAGTGTTGAAGAATCCATAACCGCAAGGAATGCGTCGCGCATCGACAACGGACGGTTATACCCGCATGAAGAATTTTCATTTTAAAAATGCCGCACGGGCAAGTAGCGTAGCCCGTCACGACACGATTCCAGGAGACTCCGCCATGCACGCCGCCGGCCTGCGCCTTTCCGTATTGACCGCCCTGTCGGCGGCCCTTCTCGCCGGTTGCGCCGGCCCCGCCACGCAGTCCGTCCCGGCCGCCACCCCGCCGCCGCCGCCGATCGAGACGATCCTGCAAAAGCAGGTCTACCAGATGACGCCGGTCGAAGCGGGCCGCTACGTGAGCTGGGTCCACGCGGCCGAGCCCGACCTGCGCAAGCGCATCGCGGCGATCGGCCGCAAGAACATCGGCCAGCCCTACAAGCTGAACCTGCTGGGCGAATTCCCGTTCCAGGTGCACGACGACCTGCCGCTGTTCAGCCTCGACCACAGCGACTGCGTGGTGTTCGCCGAGCACACCTATGCGATGGCGCTGTCGCAGTCCTGGGAAGAATTCTTCTGGATGCTGCAGCGCATCCGCTACCGCGACGGCGTGATCGGCGTCGCCACCCGCAACCACTACACGGAAATGGACTGGAACGTGGCCAACCGCTGGCTGGTCACCGACGTCAGCGCCGCGCTGGCCGGCCCGGCCGGTCCGACCTACGCCATGACGATCGACCGCGCGCGCTTCCTGCGCACGCGCCACCATACCGAAGCCGACATCGCGGTCGAATCGAGCCGCCAGGCCTACGTGCCGAAGGACCAGGTGGCGGCCATCGCCGCCCAGCTGCGCGAAGGCGACTTCGTCAACGTGATCTCGACGCGCGACGGCGAGTACTGGGCCTCGCACGTCGGCCTGGTGGTGCTCGGACCCGACGGCCAGCGCCACTTCCTGCACTCGTCCGAGCCGCAGGTACGCGAGGAAACCTTCGCGTCCTTCATCGCCCGCGCCGCCGCGCGCGAAGAGCGCAATCGCCAGGAAGGCAAGAACGGCCAGAAGCTGGCCGGCTTCAAGTTCCTCCGCCTGAACGACGACATCACCGTGCCGCCGATGGCGCCGCAGCCGCGCCCGGGCCGTCCCGCCGGCGCCTGAGTCCCGCCGCGCCGCCCGTGCGGCGGCGCCCCCCCCTCCCTTCCCGAGTCGTTCCAGCGCCCGCGCCGCGGGCGGGAATGGCTGCGCCATATATTCCCGCCTTTCTTTATTAATTGGAATTAAATTCCAATTCTCAATTTCCTTATTTCATTTAATCGAAAATCGCGATTAATTCCGCCCTAGCGGTTGAGAATGGTCAAACCCATGTTTCACGCCCGCCGAGATAATAAACTTACTCAGCAATATTCAATCTAAACAGCGCCATATTTCGCCCATTATTTCAACGAATTATTTTATTAAATTACTTTTCTCGATATTTTTCTCGAGAATTCGCGCCCAACATCATTCATTCCTTGTCGATAAAATTTTATTCCAGCACGTCTTGATTCAATGGATGTCGTCGCCACGATTTCATTCGCCAACCCATGCAGGGTTCCAGGATCATGTTCAAGTCAAATCAAGCGTTTATCGGCCGATTCTGCTCCGGATTGGTATCCCTGCACCGCAGGAAGAAAATCGCGCTGATGGTCGCGACAGACCTGGTCGCCCTGCCGTTCTGCTTCCTGATCGCCATGCTGCTGCGCGGCGGCGACCTGAAACTCGCTTCCCATTTCGGTCCCGCGTCGTACGTACTGGTAGCCGTGCTGACGATCGCCGCATTTTCCGTTTCCGATCTTTATCGCGCCGTCATCCGCTTCATCGACCAGCGCTTATTGAGCGTCACCGGCATTGCCCTCGCCATTGCGATCCTGTGCGCGTATCTCGCCATGTTCGTCATCAAGGAAGAACGGTTTCCGCGCAGCGCGCTGGCCATTTACTGGTTCATCGTCTTTTCCTATGTCATCGCCTCGCTTCGGCATGCGCAATTTCCTGCGCCGGCACCAGGCCAGCGCCCGCGGCGCGGCCGGGAACGCGGAAACGGTGGCCATCTACGGCGCCGGCGACGCCGGCGCCCGCCTGGCCCAGGCCATGCGCGGCAGCGAGGAATACCGCCCGGTCTGCTTCTTCGACGACAAGCGCGCGCTGGCCGAGCGCAACGTCGCCGGGCTGCGCGTGTTCCAGACCGGACGCCTGGCCGACGCCATCGCCGCCATGGGCATCCGCTCGATCGTGATCGCGCTGCCCTCGGTATCGCCGGAACGCCTGCGCGACATCATGCAGCGCCTGGCCCAGGCCGGCGTCGGCACCAGAATCCTCGGCCGCCTGGTCGATACCCCCGACGACGCGGACGCGCCACGCGAGCGGATCCGCGAGCTCAAGTTCGAGGACCTGCTCGGCCGGCCGCCGGTGCCGCCGCGGCTCGACCTGTTCGCCCGCTGCGTGCGCGGCAAGACGGTGCTCGTCACCGGCGCCGGCGGCTCCATCGGCAGCGAACTGTGCCGCCAGATCGTCACGCTGGGGCCCGGCCGCCTGCACCTGCTCGACCACTCCGAATTCGCGCTGTACACCATCCGCCAGGAGCTGGCCACGCGCTTCCCCGCCATCCCGGTCGAGGCGCACCTCGGTTCGGTGTGCAACGCCGCCCTCGTCGAACGCGTGCTGCGCGACGGGAAGGTCGCAACCGTCTACCACGCGGCCGCCTACAAGCACGTGCCGCTGGTCGAGGCGAACATCGTCGAAGGGCTGCGCAACAACGTCCTCGGCGCCCAGGTCGTCGCGTCCCAGGCCGCGCGCCACGGTGTCGAGACCTGCGTGCTGATCTCCAGCGACAAGGCGGTGCGCCCCACCAACGTCATGGGCGCCAGCAAGCGCATCGCCGAACTGATCTTCCAGGCCGCCCAGGCCCGCACGGGAACGCCCGCGGGCACCAGCACCACCTTCTGCATGGTCCGCTTCGGCAACGTGCTCGGCTCGTCCGGCTCCGTGATTCCCCTGTTCCAGCGCCAGATCGCGCGCGGCGGCCCGCTGACGATCACCCATCCCGACGTCACCCGCTACTTCATGCTGATCCCGGAAGCCGTGCAGCTGGTCATCCAGGCCGGCGCCATGGCCGAGGGCGGCGACGTGTTCGTGCTCGACATGGGCCAGCCGGTGCGCATCGTCGAGCTGGCGCGCACGCTGGTGGCGCTGTCCGGCCTCACCGAGAAGACGGCGCAGAACCCGTCCGGCGACATCGAGATCCGCTACGTCGGCCTGTTCCCCGGCGAGAAGCTGCACGAGGAATTGCTGACCGACGGCGAGGTGTTCCCCAGCGAGCATCCGCGCATCATGCGCATGAAGGAAAGCGCCCTGCACCCGAGCGTGCTGGACACCTTCATCACCTGCCTGATGATGGCCTGCGAGACCAACGAGCGGCCCATGATCGAGTCGATGGTCAAGGCCATCGTCAGCGAATACGACCCGCGCCCGGCGACCGCGCCGGCGACGCCGACCGTGCCGGCGGCGCCCGCGGCGCCGGCGTCCGACCCCGCATCCGCTGCCGCGCTCGCTGCCGCTGCCGCCGCTGCCGCCGGACCGGTCCCGGCCACCGCCGAGCCGCTTGCCGGCGCCCAGCCGCTGCCCCAGGGGCAGCGGCTGGGGCTGATCCGGAAATTCGTGCCGTTCCGGATCTGACCGGCGCAGCACGGCGCCCTCCCCTGAAGCATACCGGCCCGAACCCGCAGTACCGCCCCATCAACCAACGTTCGACGAGGACATCCATGCGTGACGAAAGCAAACCGGCCCATCTCGACCAGCTCATCGCCAGGCTGCGCGACCGCGGCGCGCTCATCGGCATCGTCGGCCTCGGCTACGTCGGCCTGCCGCTGACGCTGCGGTATGCCGAGGCCGGCTTCCGCGTGCTCGGCATCGACATCGACGGCGCCCGCGTGGCGTGCCTGAACCGGGGCGACAGCCCGATCCGGCACATCCGCGGCGCCGACATCGCACGCGCCCGCGAGCAGGGCTTCGAAGCCACCACCGACTTCACCCGCGCCGGCGAGCCGGATGCGCTGGTCATCTGCGTGCCGACCCCGCTGGGCGCCTACCGCGAACCCGACCTGTCCTTCGTCCTCGGCACTACCGACGCCCTGCTGCCGTTCATGCGCGCCGGCCAGTTGCTGTCGCTGGAAAGCACCACCTATCCCGGCACCACCGACGAGGAACTGCGGCCGCGGCTGGAGTCGCGCGGCTTCGTCGTCGGGCGCGACGTCTTCCTCGTGTTCTCGCCCGAGCGCGAGGACCCGGGCAATCCCGACTTCCACACGCGCACGATCCCGAAGGTCTGCGGCGGCGTCACCCGCGCCTGCCTGGAAGCGGGCGTGGCGCTGTACGAGGCGGCGATCGACCGCGTGGTGCCGGTCAGCTCGACGCGCGCCGCGGAGCTCACCAAGCTGCTGGAAAACATCCACCGCGCCGTCAACATCGGCCTGGTCAACGAAATGAAGATCATCGCCG
>DAMAFT010000353.1:0-5126 GCA_031995805.1 Massilia sp. | reverse complement strand
GCCCAGGCCGGAGTCGCCGGTGATCAGGACGCCCACGCCCAGCACGTCCATGAACACACCGTGCATGATCACGCGCTGCGCCAGTTTCTTGGACAGGTAGACCCGCAGGAAGTCGATCACCTGCGCGGCCGGCAGCGGGGTCGAGAACAGCGGGATGTTCTTTTCGTCGCAGATGGCGAGGATGTCGGGCGGCGTGTCGAGGCCCTGGGCGATGATCAGCGCCGGCGGCTCGCCCGCGATCAGTTCGCCGATGACGTGGCTGCGCGAACCCGATTTCAGGCGCTGGTAGTAGTTCAGCTCCTGGTGTCCGAACACCTGGATGCGGCCCGGGTGGATCAGGTTCAGGTGGCCGACCTGGTCGGCGGCCGAGACGGCGTCGCCCGAGATCAGCCGCTCTCCGCCCGGGAAGCCGGCGAACCAGCCCAGCTGCAGGATGTCGCGGTTGTCGTCGTACAGCCTCTGGATGGTCAGCGGTGTCTGCAGCATGGGCATGGTCGGGAGGGCCGGTAGCGCCGCGGAGCCGGGCTCAGCCCAGCGCCTGCAGGCTCGGTTGCCAGTTGATGATGCGTTCGTGGACCGATTTCGGATCCGGATCGGTGGCCAGCGCCGTGCGCACGGCCTCGTCCGAGAACAGCTCGGCGATCTCGGACAGGATTTCCAGGTGCTGCTGGGTCACGTGGTCGGGGATCAGGAGGAAGAACAGCAGCTTGACCGGCTGTCCGTCCGGCGATTCGAACGGGATCGGCTCGACCAGGCGCACGAAGGCGGCCAGCGGCGATTTCAGGCTCTTGCTGCCCTTGATGCGGCCATGCGGCACGGCGACGCCATGGCCGAGGCCGGTGGAACCGAGGCGCTCGCGCGCAAACAGGTTGTCCGAGACGGTCGAGCGGGCGATGCCGCAATTGTTCTCGAAAATCAGGCCGGCCTGTTCGAAGGCGCGCTTCTTGCTCGACACTTCCAGATCGAGCTGAACGTTTTCGAGCGAGAGGATTTTGCTTAAATTAGTCATGACACGCTTCTAGTGCGGTGCCCCAGGGGGCTTGCGAGCGGGAATTATAGGCCGGTTTCATGGCCGTGTAATTCGATTTTGCACCCGGCCGGCCGCCTGTCCGTTCCCCGCAGCGAGGCGTCGAAACAGTACGTGGCAAGCCACGGCCGGGTGTACGCAATTTCCGTTATGAAATCCCGAGATCGACGCACGAAACGTCTGTCCCAGGGCTGGTTCTGCGATTTTTCTGGCTGAATCCTTGCTTTTCGAGCATCGGCGATGCGCAATGCCGGCAGGGCCGGCATGTCGTTTGAAACGGACACTAGATTGGGACGATCGCCGCGAAATCACCCGTCAGGGTCGATTATTGACGTGCCGTGCGCAGGTTCGACGGCTTGCCGGTGCTGAAATTGGCGCGCCAGGGGTTGATGTCGAGGCCGCCGCGCCGCGTATAGCGCGCATAGACCGCGAGCTTGTGCGGTTTGCACTGGCGCAGGATGTCCGTGAAGATACGCTCGACACATTGCTCATGGAATTCGTTGTGCTCGCGGAAACCGATCAGGTACCTGAGCAGGCTTTCCTGGTCGATCTGCGGACCGGCATAGCGGATCTGCACGCTGCCCCAGTCCGGCTGGCCGGTGACGAGGCAATTCGATTTCAGCAGGTGCGACACCAGCGTTTCCTCGACGGCCGCCTCGTCGTGGTTCGCCTTGAGCAGTTGCGGCGACGGGCTGTAGGTGTCGATCTCGACGTCCAGGCGGTCCAGCAGCAGGCCGTCCAGTTCGCCCATCCGCAGCTTGTCGAAGTCTTCCGGCATCGTCAGCGTGACGTGCACCGGCGCGCCGAAGGCGTTGGACAGGTCGTCGCGCAGCAGGGCCAGCAGCGCGTCGGTATTCGCCAGGCGGGTCTGGTTGAAGGAATTCAGGTAGAGCTTGAAGGATTTCGATTCGACGATGTTGGGCGAGTCGGCCGGCGCGTTGAAGGTCGCGATCGCCACCTGCGGCTTGCCGCGCATGTTCAGCCACGACAGTTCATAGGCGTTCCAGATGTCGACGCCGAAGAAGGGCAGGGTGCCGGAGAGGCCGAGTTCGTCGCGTTTTTGCTGGCGCGCGATCGGAAACAGCAGCTCGGGCGCGTATTCGGTCTGGTAGGCCGAGGTCTTGCCCAGAGGCGATTGATCGGGGGTATTGTTCATGGTGTCATCTCGAAGCGCCGGACAGTGTTCGGATGCCGTTCCGGCGGCGGCAAAGCCGCGTATCGTACACCTTTCGGCCATCGGGCGCATGTCCGGTCCGCTTCCTCCTTGCGCCGACAGAAACCGGGGTCAGACCCGGGGTCTGACCCCGGTTTGTTTTGGCGCAAGCAGGGAGGCGCCGTCACGGCCGTCGGGTGCGCATCCCGGGCGCACCACGTCCGCGTATCAAAGGAACAATTTATAGACCGGGTTGGCGCTCTCGTCCCAATACCGGTAGCCCAGCGTGGCCAGGAATTGGCGGAACTCGTCCATTTCCCCGCCCGGCACCTGCAGGCCGACCAGGATGCGACCGACGTCGCCGCCCTGGTTGCGGTAGTGGAACAGCGAGATGTTCCAGTTCGGCGCCATGCTGTCCAGGAAGCGCATCAGCGCGCCCGGCCGCTCCGGGAATTCGAAGCGGTACAGCAGTTCGTCGTGCGCCAGCGGACTCTTGCCGCCGACCAGGTGGCGCACGTGCTGCTTGGCCAGTTCGTCGTGCGTCAGGTCGAGGGTACGGAAATCGTGTTCCTCGAAGGTGCGCGCGACCGTGCCGGATTCGCTGCGGTTGCCGACCTGCACGCCGACGAAGACGTGGGCCTGGCGCTCGTCGCTGATGCGGTAGATGAACTCGGTGACGTTGCGCGGGCCGACCAGGCCGCAGAAGCGCTTGAAGCTGCCGCGCTGCTCGGGAATCGTCACGGCGAACACGGCTTCGCGCGCCTCGCCGACCTCGGCGCGCTCGGCCACGAAGCGCAGGCGGTCGAAGTTCATGTTGGCGCCGCAGGCCACCGCGACCAGCGTCTCGTTCTTCACCGGCGCGCGCGCCATCTGCGAGCGCTCGACATAGGCCTTGGCGCCGGCCACGGCCAGCGCGCCGGCCGGTTCGAGGATGCTGCGGGTGTCCTGGAACACGTCCTGGATCGCCGCGCAGATCGCGTCGGTGTCGACGATGATGATCTCGTCGACGACCTCCTTGGCCAGGCGGAAGGTTTCCTCGCCGACCAGGCGCACCGCGGTGCCATCGGAAAACAAGCCGACGTCGGGCAGGGTGATGCGTTCGCCGGCCTTCAGGCTTTTCGCCATCGCGTCGGAATCGATGGTCTGCACGCCGATGATCTTGATGTCCGGGCGCACCGCCTTGACGTAGGCGCCGATGCCGCTCACGAGGCCGCCGCCGCCGATCGCCACGAAGATGGCGTGGATGGGGCCGGAATGCTGGCGCAGGATTTCCATGCCGATCGTGCCCTGGCCGGCGATGACGTCCGGGTCGTCGAACGGGTGCACGAAGGTCAGCTTCTGTTCGCGTTCCAGCGTCAGCGCATGGTTGTAGGCGTCGGTATAGGAATCGCCGTGCAGCACGATCTCGACGTTGGCGCCGCCGCGCGCCTTGACCGCATCGATTTTCACCGGCGGCGTCGTGGTCGGCATGACGACCAGGGCGCGGCAGCCGAGGCGGCTGGCGGACAGGGCCACGCCCTGGGCATGGTTGCCGGCCGAGGCGCAAATGACGCCGCGCTTGAGCTGCTCGGACGAGAGATTCGCCATCTTGTTGTAGGCCCCGCGCAGCTTGAAGCTGAACACGCTCTGCATGTCCTCGCGCTTGAAGTAAATGCGGTTGCCCATGCGTTGGGACAGGGTGGGGGCCAGTTCGAGCGGGGTCTCTTGCGCCACGTCATAGACGCGCGCGGTGAGGATTTTCTTGAGGTAGTCGGTAGTCATGGGCGCAGGCAAACAAAATGAGCTGGATTCCGGGGCGACGCTGAACTTCCTGGATGGCGGATAACCGAGGATGGCAGTACGGGCGCGGGGGCCGGGTAGGGCCTGGCGTACCGTGTCGTGACGGTGGGGTGCACCTCATTATAATGGACCCCATCCATTCCATTGCCTCCAATCTTTTTCGATGATCGAATCCGCCGTCCTCTGGCTCCTGGCGCTGCTGGCCGCTCCCGCGGTGGGGCTGACGTCCGTATTCATCATCGCCTTCATCTCGGCCACGCTGCTGCCGCTCGGTTCCGAGCCGGCCGTGTTCGCCGTCGTCAAGGCCAACCCGGCGATGTTCTGGCCGGCGATCCTGGTCGCCACCGTCGGCAACACGCTGGGCGGCGCGGTCGACTACTGGATCGGCTACCGCGCCAAGGTCGCGTTCGCCAAGGAACGCAAGTCGCGCTGGTTCCACTGGCTGGCGCGCTACGGTTCGAAGACCATGCTGCTGTCCTGGGTGCCGGGCATCGGCGACCCGCTGTGCACGCTGGCGGGCTGGTTGCACCTGCCGTTCTGGCCGAGCCTCATGTACATGGCGATCGGCAAGTTCGGGCGCTACGTGTTCATGACGGCGACCCTGCTGTACGTGCCGGACGGGTGGTGGAAATGGATCGGAGAGACGACCAGCCGCTGGTTCGGCTGAGCGCCGGGCGCCAGGGGTCAGAGCCCGGTGTTGCTTTTAAAGGGCTCTGACCCCGGTTTTCCGCAGCGACGTGACGGCACCCACCAAGGATAAGATGCCCATTCCTTGGGCATCCCGTCTTTTCGTCGAAAAAGCTTTCGTTTAGCCAACAGAAATTTGCACGAAAACCGGTTTTGCCGTGATTGTTTGCTTTATGGGCGTTGCAAAAAATACCTTGTCCCCAGCGTGGTGCAACGCAATACGCTAGAATGGTCGTCCACCGCGTCCGTTTTGCCGCCGATCCGACAGCCGATCCCCCATGAACGCTCCAGCCAATATCCACGCCCTGCTCGAAGAAAATTCGCCGGTCCGCCTGCGCGAAATCCCCTATAACTACACGTCGTTTTCCGATCGCGAGATCGTGATCCGGCTGCTGGGCGAGTCGTCGTGGGCGCTGCTCGACGAGCTGCGCGGCGCGCGCCAGACCGGCCGTTCGGCACGCATGCTGTACGAGGTGCTGG
>DAMAFT010000352.1:0-5134 GCA_031995805.1 Massilia sp. | reverse complement strand
GCGCGGTCGGCGTGTCGCTGTTCATGGGCGAACGCGCCACCTGCAGCGCCGTGGTCCAGAGCGCTGGCTACGGCTACCGCCTCAAGACCCAATACCTGCGCGACGCCTTCAACAAGGGCGGCGCCCTGCCCCAGCTGCTGATGCGCTACACCAACGCGCTGTTTGCCCAGATGGCCCAGAACGCCGTCGGCGGCCGCCACAGCTCGATCGAGCAGAAACTGTGCCGCTGGCTGCTGGACCGCCTGGACCGCTCGGCCAGCAACGAACTGAAAGTGACCCAGGAACTGATTTCGATCATGCTGGGCGTGCGCCGCGAAAGCATCACCGCCGCCGCCGGCAAGCTGCAGGATGAAGGCCTGATCCAGTACCGCCGCGGCAATATCACCGTGCTGAACCGCCAGGGCCTGGAAGACTACGCCGGCGAATGCTACAAGGTCGCTAAAAGCGAATATGACCGTCTGCTGATGGACGTTGCACGCGCATGAGCGGGGCAGCGCCGCCTCCGGCCGCCGTCAGCGGCGCCGGAGCGGCAAGCCGGTCCTGCACTCGCTCCCCCGTCCGTTCCCTCGCTTGCTCCTCGGGCCCCGCCTCTACGCCGGTCGTGTCCGCCCCGGATCCAGGCAGCTCCAGCCGGATATCGACGGCCTGCCTCGTCTCCACCACGACATCTTCCACCACCAGCGCCGGCGTGCCCGCCTCGGGCTCGGCGCCCGGTGCGACCATCGGCACGCAGGCGTGCACGCTGGTCCCGATCCCGTTCACGCCCCGTTCCACGCGCAGGCTGCCGCCCAGTAGCGCGGCCCGTTCGCGCATGCCCAGCAGGCCGTGCGAGCGCGGGCGGCGCATGGCGTCGGGCGGAATGCCGATGCCGTCGTCGCTGACTTCCAGCACATACGCCTCGCCCTCGCGCGCCAGGTGCACGACGACATGGCGCGCCCTGGCGTACTTGGCGACATTGTTCAGGGATTCCTGCGTGATGCGGAACAGCGCGATCGCCTGCGTCGGCCCGGCGTCGTCGACGCATCCTTCGATCAGCGCGTCGCAGTCGATGCCGGTGGTGCGCGCGAAATCGTCGCAATAGCTCTGCAGCGCCGCCGCCAGGCCCATATTGTCCAGCAGGCTCGGACGCAGGCCCTCGATGATACGGCGCTTCAGTTCGACGGTCTGCACCAGCGTCGCGCGGGCGCGCGCCAGCGTCTCGGCATGGTCGGGATGCGATGCCTTCAATTGTTCGCCCACATTGGCCAGGTGCATGCCGATGGCCGTCAGGTTCGCGCCCATCTCGTCGTGCAGTTCGCGCGCCAGCTTCGCCTTTTCGTCTTCCGACACGCGGATCAGGTGGCGCGACAGCACGGACAATTGCTCGGTGCGGGAAGCGACCAGGGTTTCCAGCTGGTCGTTGGTGTGCTGCAGGGCGTGTTCCGCATGCAGGCGCGCGCGGAAGCTGCGGCGAATCAGATTGTAGAACAGGACGAGCACGGCCAGCGCCGCGAGATTGATGCCCACGCCGAGCAGGGTCGCGCGGCGGTACTGGTCGTAGAAGGCGGCGCTGCGGGCCGTGAGCAACTCGTTCTGCTCGCCCGTCATGATGACGACCTGCAGGCGGATCTCGTCCATCTGGGTGCGGTCGTCCTGGGTGCGCGCGATGGCGACAATGTCGTCGAGCCCGCCATGGCGATAGACCTCGAGCGCCTGGTTCATCAAGTCCATGCGCCGCGTGACGAGGGTCTGCAGTTGCGCCAGGTTCTTCAGCTGGGAGGGATTGTCGGCCAGCAGCGTGCGCAGCACGCCGATCTGCCCGCCCAGTTCGCGCTGCGCCGTGCGCAGCGGGCCGATATACGTGTCGGAACCAGACAGGAAATAGCCGCGCAGGCCACTGTCCGCATCGGTCACGAGCAGGTTCACGTATTGCAGCTTGGCCGAGACGCGGTCGGCCTGGGCCTGCCTGCTGTTCGTCGCCTTGAGTCCGTCGAGGTTACGCACCAGGCTGAAACCGTTGAGCACCAGGATCAGCACACACACGACGCACAGCAGGGTTTGGTACAACGGAAGGCTGCGAACCGGCCTGAACTTGGGGTCGGTGGTGAAATACATCCTCGTGATTCCTTTCGCGCAGCATGCCTGTCCAGTGCATTATAGACCGGGAAAGTTGCCTCGTTACCCTGTTCAAGTAACTCTGTGACTGAATGTGGCGCGATGACGACGAGAAAGTAACAATTCTATAAAGGAAGATTCTTTTTGATAATAGTGTAGCTGCAAAAACAACAACGGCCGTGCATTGCACGGCCGTCGCGGCAGGCGCAATCTCGTTACCTGTTCAGTCGAGCAGGTTGTTCTTCATGGCGTAATAGGTCAGGTCGCTGTTCGACTGCAGGCCCATCTTTTCCATGATGCGGGTCCGGTAGGTGGAAACCGTCTTGATCGACAGCGACAGCGCATTGCCGATGTCGGACACGGTCGCGCCCTTGGCCAGGCGCAGGAAGACCTGGAATTCGCGGTCGGACAGTTCGGTGTGCAGCGCCGTGTTCGGGTCGCGGTCGAAGCTCTGCGCCAGCAGTTCGCCGACCTGGGAGCTGACGTAGCGGCGGCCCTGGTAGACGGTGCGCACGGCCGTCTTGAGTTCGTCGGCGTCGCATTCCTTGTTCAGGTAGCCGTTGGCGCCCATCTTGAACAGGTTCAGCGCGTATTGCTGCGCCGGATAGCCGGACAGGATCAGTACCGGCAGGTTGGGCTGGCCCTGGCGGATGGTGCGCAGGATATCGATGCCGCTCTGGTCGGGCATGGCGATATCCAGCAGCAGCACGTCGCAAATCTCGCGGCGTGCGATGTCGAGGGCTTCACGTCCGGTCGCGCCTTCGGCCACGACTTCGAATTCGCCCGATGACGAAAAAATTTGTTTGAAACCCGCTCGAACTATCTGGTGATCGTCACAAATGGCAACGCGTATCATTGTCTTCCCTTAAATTTTCCTGAGGCAGGAAAGAGCCACTGCCGACGCGCCCACGTTCCGTCGGGTCATGCGTTTGGATCGGCACATTCGCAAATGATATTCTAGCACCTCCAGGGTACAGAACAACAGGAGCGCACGCCTGAGCTGGCTTCCTTGCCGCCGACACCCGCCGGGAATGCCGTCAGGCGGCCGCCGAACCGTGCTTGAGCAGGGCGAGGATGGCGTGCAGCTCTTCGCGCAGGGCGGCCGGATCGATGGTCGGCGCCGCCGGGACTTCCGGCGTGGCATCGGCCTCGTCGGCGCCATGGCTGCGGCCGTCGAGCCGGTTGCGGGCGCCGCTGATCGTGAAGCCCTGCTCGTACAGGAGCTCGCGGATCCGCCGGATCAGCAACACCTCGTGGTGCTGGTAATAACGGCGGTTTCCCCTGCGTTTGACCGGCTTTAACTGGGTAAATTCCTGTTCCCAGTAACGCAGCACATGCGGCTTGACGCCGCACAAGTCGCTGACTTCGCCAATGGTGAAATAGCGCTTCGCCGGGATCGGCGGCAGCGCGACAGGGTCAATCTTGCTCGGTCGCTCGTTCTGGGTCATCGCGGCTCAATCAGGCTGCACGCGCCAGCGAGGGGCTGCCCGGATTGACCGGATTGGCCTCCTCGACCATGCCTTTCAGCTTCTGGCTTGCGTGGAACGTCACGACGCGGCGCGCCGTGATGGGAATCTCTTCCCCGGTTTTCGGATTGCGGCCCGGCCGCTGCGGCTTGTCGCGCAACTGGAAGTTGCCGAAGCCGGACAGCTTGACCGCCTCGCCGCGCTCGAGTGCATTGCGGATTTCGTCGAAGAAGGTCTCGACCATGTCCTTGGCTTCGCGCTTGTTCAGTCCGACCTGCTCGAACAGCAGCTCGGCCAGCTCCGCCTTGGTCAAGGTCGGCAATTCCTTTTCCGCTTCCTTGCGCACCTTGGCCACCTGCATCGCGCGATGCAGGTCGGCGGCCAGCGCTTCCTGGAGTACGGCGGTGTCAACGTCGTTATTATTAATTTTGAAGCCCTGCCCTCAGTTCAAACGATGTTCTGGAAGTCGGCGCCTCCGGCCGCTGCCAGGCCGCCGGAGACGGTGCCGTGTCAGGCACGCTGCCGGGCGCCGATCCGCTGCGCGGCGGAAGCGAGCGCGGCCATGATGGCCTCGACCGCTTCGTCCTGCAGCGTCGATTGAGTATCTTGCAAGCCAAAGCGGAAAGCAAGACTTTTTTCATCTTGTTCCAAACCTTTGCCGCGATATTCATCAAATAAAACAACGGCTTGCACGAGTCGGCCGAGTTCGTTCGACGCCAGTTCGGCCTGGAATGCATCGACCAGGACCTGGGCCGGAACGTCCTGCTTGACCACCAGCGCGAGGTCGCGCGTGGCGCCCGGGAACTTCGAAATCTCGGCGTGGACCGGCACCGTGCGCGTGCACAACGCCGCGGCGTCGACCTCGAACAGCACCGGCGCCTGCGGCAGGTCGTACTTCTGCAGCCAGCGCGGATGCAGTTCGCCGAGGATGCCCACGACCTTGCCGTCCACCTCGACCGAGGCGCAGCGTCCCGGATGCAGCGCCGGGTGCTCCGCCTTGGCGAAACGCACGGCGCGCGGCGCGAACAGCGCTTCCAGGTCGGCCTTGACGTCGAAGAAGTCGACGGCGCGGGTCGGCACGCCCCACTGCTCGTCCAGCGCCGGGCCGTAGGCGATCGCCGCCACGCGCTTGGGCTGGTCGAAGCCGGCGATCGACAGCGGGCCGTCCTGCGCCTCGGGGTTGCGCAGGAACACGGCGCCCACCTCGAACACGCGCACGCGCCCGGCCTTGCGGTTCAGGTTGTAGCGCACGTTCGCGACCAGGCTGCCGACCAGGGTCGAGCGCATCACGCTCATCTGGCTGGCGATCGGGTTCTGCAGGCGGATCGGATCGGCGTTGCCGGCGAAATCCGCTTCCCAGCCCTGCTCGACGAAGCTCATGTTGATCACTTCCTGGTAACCCAGGTCGGCCAGCTGGTGGCGGACCGCGAACAGCGAACGGGTATTTTCCGGTTCGATCAGCATGGCGCTCGGCGCTACCGGCGGCAGGGTCGGGATGTTCTCGAAGCCGTACACGCGCGCCACTTCCTCGATCAGGTCTTCCTCGATCTCGATGTCGAAGCGGTAGGTCGGGG
>DAMAFT010000351.1:0-5140 GCA_031995805.1 Massilia sp. | reverse complement strand
GGGGCGGATTTCGACCTTCAGCATATGCAAATGTTTTCCTATTGATTCGACATTTTTCCGGTGCTAGGCTGGATTTATAACATCAAACCGGGCCTGCATATGTTCGACCGAACATGAGCGCCCAACAAGGAGACGCCATGAACGTACAGCTTGCCCCCGCCGCCGCTGTCGGCGACATCACCGCCGGCATCCTCGCCCGCCACGGCACCGGCCAGGACCAGCTCCTGCCGGTGCTGCACGCGCTGCAGGACACGCTCGGCTACGTCCCGCCCGGCCAGGTACCGGCCATCGCGCAGCACTTCAACCTGTCGCGCGCCGAGGTCCATGGCGTGATCACCTTCTACCACCATTTCCGCAGCACGCCGCCGGCGCGCTGCGCGGTGCAGGTCTGCCAGGCCGAGGCCTGCCGCAGCATGGGCGCCGAACGCCTGCTGGCGCATGCGCAGGAAGCGCTCGGCTGCGGCCTGCACGGACGCAGCGCCGACGGCGCATTCTCGCTCGAACCGGTGTACTGCCTGGGCCTGTGCGCCAGTTCGCCGGCGCTGACGATCAACGACGCCGTGTTCGCCCGCGTCACGCCGGCGCGCTTCGACCGCCTGGTCGCCGACGCCGCCAGCACCGCCCAACCTGCCGCGGAGGTTGTATGAGCACGCGCATCTTCGTTCCCTGCGACTCGGCCGCGCTGGCGGTCGGCGCCGACGAAGTCGCCGTCGCCATCGCCGCCGAGGCGGCCCAGCGCGGCCTCGACGTGCAGGTCGTGCGCAACGGCACGCGCGGCCTGCTGTGGCTCGAGCCGCTGGTCGAGGTCGAGACGGCGCAGGGCCGCATCGGCTTCGGCCCGGTGGATACCGGCGACGTGGCCGGGCTGTTCGACGCGAACTTCCATAGCGGCGCCGCCGCCCATCCGCTGTGCACCGGCCCGGTGGAGCAGATTCCCTACCTGGCGCGCCAGCAGCGCCTGACGTTCGCGCGGGTCGGCATCACCGATCCGCTGTCGCTGCAGGACTACGAGGCCCACGGCGGCTGGCGCGGGCTGCACAACGCCCTCCTGATGGCGCCGTCCGAGATCGTCGCGGCCGTGACGAGCTCCGGCCTGCGCGGGCGCGGCGGCGCGGCCTTCCCCACCGGGATCAAGTGGAACACGGTGCTCAAGGCCGCCGGCACGGAAAAATACATCGTCTGCAATGCCGACGAGGGCGATTCCGGCACCTTCGCCGACCGCATCGTGATGGAAGACGATCCCTACATGCTGATCGAGGGCATGACGATCGCCGGCATCGCCGTCGGCGCCACGCGCGGCTACATCTACGTGCGCAGCGAATACCCGCACGCGATCGCACGCCTGGAGGCCGCCATCGACACGGCGCGCCGCCACGGCTACCTGGGCCGCAACCTGCTCAGTTCCGGCCGCACCTTCGAGCTCGAGGTGCGCAAGGGCGCCGGCGCCTACATCTGCGGCGAGGAGACGGCGCTGCTGGAAAGCCTGGAAGGCAAGCGCGGCATCGTGCGCGCCAAGCCGCCGCTGCCCGCGCTGTCCGGCCTGTTCGGCAAGCCCACCGTGATCAACAACGTGCTGTCGCTGGCCGCCGTTCCCCTCATCCTCGACAAGGGCGCGCAGTACTACCAGGACTACGGCATGGGCCGCTCGCGCGGCACGCTGCCGGTGCAGCTGGCCGGGAACATCAGGCAGGGCGGCCTGATCGAGCTGGCGTTCGGCGTCACGCTGCGCGAGATCCTCTACGACTACGGCGGCGGCAGCGCCTCGGGCCGGCCGATCAAGGCGGTGCAGGTGGGCGGCCCGCTGGGCGCCTACCTGCCCGAATCGCAGTGGGACACGCCGCTCGACTACGAAGCCTTCGCGGCGCTGTGGGCGGTGCTGGGCCACGGCGGCATCGTCGTGCACGACGACAGCGCCGACATGGCGGCGCTGGCGCGCTACGCGATGGAATTCTGCGCCGCCGAATCGTGCGGCAAGTGCACGCCCTGCCGCATCGGCTCCACCCGCGGCGTCGAAGTCATCGACAAGCTGCGCGCCGGCGTCCAGCCGGTCAAGCAGGTGGTGCTGCTGCGCGACCTGTGCGACACCATGCTGAACGGCTCGCTGTGCGCGATGGGCGGCATGACCCCGTACCCGGTGCTGTCCGCACTCAACCACTTCCCGGAAGACTTCGGCCAGGCCGACGCCAGCCGCCACGCCGCCTGAGGAGACGACCATGATCGAAACCATCCTGACCCGCGACCTGGGCACGCCGCCGCCCGTTGCATTCGCCGACACCGCCGTCGAGTACGTCACCTTGACCATCGACGGCGCCCGCGTCACGGTCCCCGCCGGCACCTCGGTGATGCGCGCCGCCGCGCTGTCCGACATCAACATCCCGAAGCTGTGCGCCACCGACAGCCTGGAACCGTTCGGCTCCTGCCGCCTGTGCCTGGTCGAGATCGAGGGCCGACGCGGCTATCCGGCGTCCTGCACCACGCCGGTCGAAAACGGCATGGTGGTGCGCACCCAGACTTCCAAGCTGCAGGAGCTGCGCAAGGGCGTGATGGAGCTGTACATCTCCGACCACCCGCTCGACTGCCTGACCTGCCCGTCGAACGGCAACTGCGAGCTGCAGGACATGGCCGGCGTGACCGGCCTGCGCGAGGTGCGCTACGGCTACGACGGCGCCAACCACCTGAAGCTCGAGAAGGACGAATCGAACCCCTACTTCACGTTCGACTCGTCCAAGTGCATCGTCTGCAACCGCTGCGTGCGCGCCTGCGAGGAAACCCAGGGCACGTTTGCGCTGACGATCTCCGGCCGCGGGTTCGATTCGCGCGTCTCGCCGGGGCAGAGCGAATCGTTCATGGAATCCGAGTGCGTGTCGTGCGGCGCCTGCGTGGAAGCCTGCCCCACCGCCACGCTGCAGGAAAAGACCGTGATCTGGCTGGGCCAGGCCGAGCACAAGGTCACCACCACCTGCGCCTATTGCGGCGTGGGTTGCTCGCTGAACGCGGAAATGAAGGGCAGCGAGGTGGTGCGCATGGTGCCGGCCAAGGACGGCCAGGCCAACGAGGGCCATGCCTGCGTCAAGGGCCGCTTCGCCTGGGGCTATGCGACGCACAAGGACCGCATCCTGAAACCCATGATCCGCGCGAAGATCACCGATCCGTGGAAGGAAGTCAGCTGGGACGAAGCGCTGGACTACGCGGCCTCCGAATTCAAGCGCATCCAGGCCAAACACGGCGTCGATTCGATCGGCGGCATCGTGTCGTCGCGCTGCACCAACGAGGAAGGCTATCTGGTGCAGAAGCTGGTGCGCGCCGCGTTCGGCAACAACAACGTCGACACCTGCGCACGCGTGTGCCACTCGCCCACCGGCTACGGCCTGAAGCAGACGCTGGGCGAATCGGCCGGCACCCAGAGCTTCCGGTCGGTGGCGCAGTCGGACGTCATCATGGTCATCGGCGCCAACCCGACCGACGGCCACCCGGTGTTCGGCTCGCGCATGAAGAAGCGCCTGCGCCAGGGCGCGCGCCTGATCGTGGTCGACCCACGCCGCATCGACCTGATCAAGTCGCCGCACGTGCGCGCCGACTACCACCTGCAGCTGCGCCCCGGCACCAACGTGGCGCTGCTGTCGGCGCTGGCCCACGTGATCGTCACCGAGGGCCTGGTGGCCGAGGACTTCGTCGCCGAACGCTGCGAGGAACGCGCGTTCGCGCAGTGGCGCGACTTCGTCGCCCAGCCGGCCAATTCGCCCGAGCAGAGCGAAGCCGTCACCGGCGTGCCGGCGCAACTGGTGCGCGAGGCCGCGCGCCTGTACGCGCTGGGGGGCAATGCCGCCATCTACTACGGCCTGGGCGTGACCGAGCACGCGCAGGGGTCGACGTCCGTCATGGCGATCGCCAACCTGGCGATGGCGACCGGGAACGTGGGACGCGAAGGCGTCGGCGTGAATCCGCTGCGCGGCCAGAACAACGTGCAGGGTTCGTGCGACATCGGCTCCTTCCCGCACGAGCTGCCGGGCTACCGCCACGTGTCCGACAGCACCGTGCGCGGCATGTTCGAGCAGGCCTGGGGCGTGCCGCTGCAGGCCGAGCCGGGCCTGCGCATCCCGAACATGTTCGAGGCCGCGCTGGATGGCAGCTTCCTGGGCCTGTACTGCCAGGGCGAGGACATCGTGCAGTCGGACCCGAACACCCAGCACGTGACGGCCGCGCTGCAGGCGATGGAGTGCGTGGTGGTGCAGGACATCTTCCTGAACGAGACCGCGAAGTTCGCCCACGTGCTGCTGCCGGGTTCCTCGTTCCTGGAAAAGGACGGCACCTTCACCAATGCCGAGCGGCGCATCTCGCGCGTGCGCAAGGTGATGCCGCCGCGCGCCGGCTACGCCGACTGGGAAGTGACGGTGGCGCTGTCGAACCGCCTCGGCTACCCGATGGACTACCGGCATCCATCCGAGATCATGGACGAGATCGCGCGCCTGACGCCCACCTTCACCGGCGTCAGCTACGCCAAGCTGGAACGGCTGGGCAGCATCCAGTGGCCGTGCAACGACGCCGCGCCGGAAGGCACGCCGACGATGCACGTGGACGCCTTCGTGCGCGGCAAGGGCCGCTTCATCATCACGCAATACGTGGGCACGTCGGAAAAGGTGACGCGCAAGTACCCGCTGATCCTGACCACGGGCCGCATCCTGTCGCAGTACAACGTGGGCGCGCAGACGCGGCGCACCGAGAACGTGCAGTGGCACGCCGAGGACCGGCTCGAACTGCACCCGCACGACGCCCAGGAACGCGGCATCAAGGACGGCGACTGGGTCGGCATCGAGAGCCGCGCCGGCGCCACGGTGCTGCGCGCCGTCGTCACCGAGCGGATGCAGCCGGGCGTCGTCTACACCACCTTCCACTTCCCGGAATCGGGCGCCAACGTGATCACGACGGAGAACTCGGACTGGGCCACCAACTGCCCCGAGTACAAGGTGACGGCGGTGCAGGTGACGCCGGTGCAGCAGCCGTCCGAGTGGCAGTTGCAGTACCGCCGCTTCAACGACAGGCAGTTGCAGCTGGCCGACGCGAACGCGACGGCGTGAAAGGACCGCGATGAACATCGACAACCTGGTCACCATGGCCAACCAGATCGGCACCTTCTTCGCGT
>DAMAFT010000350.1:0-5152 GCA_031995805.1 Massilia sp. | reverse complement strand
CTCGACCGGCTGGGCGCCCAGTTCCAGCGCGCGGGCGTAGGCCTGGTGCGCGTTCCTGACGCGGAAGGCCATGCCGCAGGCCGACGGGCCGTGCTCGGCGGCGAAGTAGGCGGCGGCGCTCTTCGGCTCGTTGTTGACGATGAAGTTGATGTCGCCCTGGCGGTACAGCACCACGTCCTTGGAGCGGTGTACCGCCACCCTGGTGAAGCCCAGCGCCTCGAACACCGGTTCCAGCACGCCCGGGGTAGGCGAAGCGAACTCCACGAACTCGAAGCCCATCAGGCCCATCGGATTGTCGAACAGGTCGGCCATTGTCTCGTTCCTCATTGTAGAAATTGGTTGTACTCCTCCAGCCGCACCCGGCTCGTGCCCCGGCGCGGCGCCGCGCGGCCGCCCTATTCGGCGAACACGTCGGCGATCAGTCCCCGCAACCACTGGTTGCCGGGATCGTGGTTGAAGCGCCGGTGCCAGAAGACGTTGGTCTGCAACGTCGGCAGGGCGAGCGGCGGCTCGATCCACTTCAGTCCGAAAGGCCCCGCGGCGCTCTCGGCGAGCTTCTGCGGCACCGTCACCACCAGCTCGCTCGTGCTGACGATGTACGGCACCGCCGTGAAATGCGGCACCCGGAAGCGCGCGTTGGCGGCCACCCCGGCCTTGTCCAGCAGCGCGTTGATGCGGTCGTACGGACTCTGGGCCGCATCAACGATCAGGTGCGTGGCCGCCGCGAAGCGGGCCATGTCCACCGTGCCCGTGGCCAGCGGATGCCCCTTGCGGAACATGCTGACGAAGGGCTGGCGGAACAGCTGCCGCTGGTACAACCCCTCGGACATGTCGTCGAAGGCGCCGATCGCCAGGTCGACGCGGCCCGTCTCCATGTCGTCCTTCAGGCTCACGGCCTGGGCGCGGCTCGAGGCGACCTCCACGTGCGGCGCCAGCGCGCGGCAGCGCTCGACCAGCACCGGCATGAAGTACACCTCGCCCACGTCGGTCATGGCCAGCGTGAAGCGGCGCGTGCTGGTGGCCGGGTCGAAGCGGCTGCGCTGCGACAGCGCCAGGGCCACCTGCGCCATCGCCGCGCCGATCGGCTCGGCCATCTGCTGCGCCAGCGGGGTCGGCTGCATGCCGTGCGCCGTGCGCACGAACAGTTCGTCGTCGAAGCTGCGCCGCAGGCGCGCCAGCGCATTGCTCACGGCCGACTGCGTCAGTCCCAGGCGGCGCGCCGCCGCCGAGATCTGGCGTTCGCGGTACACCTCCTGGAACACGGACAGCAAATTCAGGTCGATGCTACCGGGTTCGGTCATGGCGGGTGGAGTGCTATTTACAATGTAAATAGTCTACATTTTTATATTCATCTCGTAAAATCTGCACGACTCCTCTAGAGTGGAAATAAAGACACAGACCAGGAGATCCACTTGAACGCCCCGCAACAGGTCCTCGCGCAGCCGGTCCCGGCGACCGGACACCCCGGCTACATGTCCGGCTTCGGCAACGAATTCGCCACCGAGGCGCTGCCCGGCGCACTGCCGGCGCACCGTAATTCGCCGCAGCGCGTCGCCTACGGCCTGTACGCCGAACAGATCTCTGGCACCGCGTTCACGGCGCCGCGCAGCCACAACCGCCGCTCCTGGATGTACCGCATCCGCCCGGGCGCCATGCACGGCCCGTTCGCGCGCATCGATGGCGGCCGCATCGCCGCCGGCTTCGACGGCCTGGCCGCCTCGCCCAACCAGATGCGCTGGAGTCCGCTGCCGATCCCCGCGGCGCCCACCGACTTCATCGAGGGCTGGACGACCATGGCCGGCAACGGCTCGCCCGCCGCGATGACCGGCTGCGCCATCCACCTGTATGCGGCCAACCGCCCGATGCAGGGGCGCTACTTCTATTCGGCCGACGGCGAGCTGCTGGTGGTGCCGCAGCAGGGCCGGCTGGCGATCGCCACCGAACTGGGCCTCCTGGAAGTCGAACCGCAGCAGATCGCCGTGATCCCGCGCGGCCTGCGCTTTTCCGTGTCGCTGCCGGATGGCGCCGCGCGCGGCTATGTCTGCGAGAACTTCGGCGCCCTGCTGCGCCTGCCGGACATGGGACCGATCGGTTCGAACGGCCTGGCCAATCCGCGCGACTTCCTGACGCCGCAGGCGCGCTACGAAGACATCGAGGGCGACTTCGAGCTGGTGGCGAAGTTTTCCGGCCACCTGTGGTCGGCGCGCATCGGCCACTCGCCGCTCGACGTGGTCGCCTGGCACGGCAACTACGCGCCCTACAAGTACGACCTGCGCCACTTCAACACGATCGGCTCGATCAGCTACGACCACCCGGACCCGTCCATCTTCCTGGTGCTGCATTCGCCCACCGACACGCCGGGCGTGGACAACCTCGACTTCGTGATCTTCCCGCCGCGCTGGCTGGTCGGCGAGGATACTTTCCGTCCGCCCTGGTTCCACCGCAACGTCGCCAGCGAGTTCATGGGCCTGATCCACGGCGCCTACGACGCCAAGGCCGAGGGCTTCGTGCCCGGCGGCGCCAGCCTGCACAATTGCATGAGCGGCCACGGCCCCGACGCCGCCACCTTCGAGAAGGCCAGCGCGGCCGACACCAGCACGCCGCACAAGGTGGCCGACACGATGGCGTTCATGTTCGAGACGCGCAACCCGCTCGCGGCCACGGACTACGCGCTGGGCTCGCCACAACTGCAACAGGGCTACCAGGATTGCTGGGCCGGCATCGGGCGGCATTTCGATCCGAACAAGCCGTAAATACCAGAAAAACGCCAAAGAAATCCGGCAAAAACCGGCCGGAGGGCAGGCTGGCCGTTGGCGCGCCGGGTCCGGCATGCGATCATCCGGGAAACGAGGAACGGCACGGGCCGTTCCGCTTCGACCAGGTACCGCATGTCAGACATCTTCATCATCCTCGCCCTCATCCTCATCAACGGCGTGTTCGCCATGTCCGAACTGGCCGTGGTGTCGTCCAGGCGCCTGCGGCTCGAGCGCATGGCCCAGGAAGGCGGCGCCGGCGCCCGCACGGCGCTCGGGCTGCACGAGGACCCGAGCCGCTTCCTGTCCACGGTGCAGGTCGGCATCACCCTGATCGGCATCTTCACCGGCGCCTTCGGCGAAGCCTCGCTGGTGGAGCGCTTCGGCCCGTTCATCGCCGGGCTCGGCATCGTGCCCGAGGTGGCGCACTGGATCGCGCTGGCCGTGGTGGTGGTCTGCATTACCTTCGTCTCCATCGTGCTGGGCGAACTGGTGCCCAAGCGCATCGCGATCCTGTATCCGGAAACGATGGCCGCATTGATATCGCGTCCGCTCAACCTCCTGTCGCGTGCCATGCACCCGTTCGTGCGCCTGCTGTCCTTCACCACCGACGCCATCATGCGCCTGATCGGCATGCACCGCACCAAGGACGAGACGCCGACCGAGGAAGACGTCACCGGCATGATCAAGGAAAGCACGGCGGCCGGCGTGTTCGAGAAGGCCGAGTACGACATCGCGGCGCGCGCCCTGCGCCTGGACGACTGGCACCTGCGCGCCCTGATGACGCCGCGCGTCGACCTCGAATACATCGACCTGAACCAGCCGCTCGCGCGCAACCTCGCGCTGATCGCGGAGTCGCCCTACAGCCGCTTCCCGGTGCACCAGGGCGACCGCTCCCAGGTGCTGGGCGTGGTGCGCGCGCGCAACCTGTTCGGCCAGGCGATCCGCCGCCAGTCGCTGGACGCCATCGACATCGCCGCCGCCGTCGAACCCATCGTCTACGTGCCGGAATCGGTCAGCGCCATCGACCTGCTGGAACAGCTCAAGAAACACCGCGTGGAACTGGCGATGATCGTCGACGAGTACGGCGACATCCAGGGCATGGTCACCCTGTCCGACGTGATGAGCGCGCTGGTCGGCGAGGTCAGCACCGGCGAGGACGCCGCGCATCCGGACGCCGTCCAGCGCGAGGACGGCAGCTGGTTCGTCGACGGCGGCATGGTGATGGACCGCTTCCGCGACCTCACCGGCGCCGAGATCGCCTTCCCCGACGAGGACACGGGCGCCTACCACACGCTGGCCGGCTTCCTGTTGTACCAGATGGGCGTGATCCCGAAGGCCGGCGACCGCCTGACCTGGCGCGGCTGGCTGTTCGAGGTGGTCGACATGGACGGCAACCGCATCGACCGCCTGCTGGTGGCGCCCGAGCCGCCGGCCGACGCCCCGACCCCAAGCGAACGGCGTCGCCCGGCGTAAGCCGCTACGATCTCCGGCATCGCAACGCTGCCGCAAGGAGATCCCCATGACCGACATACGCCGCCGCGCGGCGCCGGCCCTGCTGGCCGGCCTGACCGCCCTGATCGCCCTGACCACCCTGTCCCCGGGCCATGCCGCGGCCCAGCAATCGCGGCCCCAGGTCGCCCCCGCCGGCGACGCCAAGGGCGCCGGCACCCGCACGCTCGAAGCCGGCGCCCGTATCCTGCAGGGCAATGCCCCACTGGCCGGCTTCGACGTCTACCTGGTCGGCTTCCACCCGATGAAGGAAGCGCCGGAACAGCAGATCGAGGCCCACCATTTCTGCCACCAGATGAACGAGGACCTGGCGCAGTGCGCCCTGTTCGACGGCAATACGAAGACGGCCAACCTGACCGGCATCGAGTACATCATTTCCGAAAAGCTGTTCGCCACCCTGCCGGCGGCCGAGCGCCGGTACTGGCATCCGCACAACGGCGAGATCCTGTCCGGCCAGCTGGTCGCGCCGGGCCTGCCCGGCGCCGCCGAGCACGCGCTGATGAAGACCAAGATGAACAGCTACGGCAAGACCTGGCATTTATGGAACACCGGCTACAACGGCAAGCGCGGCGACGCCCTGCCCCTGGGCGCGCCGCGCCTGGCCTGGTCGTTCAACCGCGACGGCGAGATCCTGCCGAACCTGCAGGAAGAGCGCGACACGCGGCTGAAGCTCCGCACGCCGGAAAAGCGCAAGGAACGCGCCGACCTGCGCGCGCTGGCGCGGCCCCAGTCGGGCGTGGACGACCTGAAGGGCCGGTTCCAGCGGCCGACGCAGGACATTCCCGGCGTGGCGGACGACGGGCGGTAGGGGCGTTCCCCGAGCGCACCGGCATGGTCGCGGCGCTGCAGGTGCGCTCTGGGGCGCACCTGCAGACTGGTTTCGGGGC
>DAMAFT010000349.1:0-5154 GCA_031995805.1 Massilia sp. | reverse complement strand
TGAGGGTGGTCTTGCCGTGGTCGATGTGTCCTGCCGTGCCGACGATCATGCCTTGCCGCCGTCCTGCCGCAGGTGGATGAACTGGGCCGCGAAACCGTCGCGCTGGCCGTCTTCGAGGCAGCGCAGGTCGAGCCACAGGGTATCGTCGGCGATGCGCCCGATCACGGGGCGCGGCAGCGCGCGCAGCCGGCGTTCCAGCATGCCGAGCGGATTGCCGCGCGTGCCGGCGGCGGCGCGGATCGCCAGGCCGTGGCTGGGCAGGCGGTCGACGGGCAGGGCGCCGCTGCCGATCTGGCTCGCCATCGCTTCGGCGCCGACCACGTAGGCGTCGCCCAGCGCGTCCTGCAGCGGTCCGCGCAGCGCCTCGGCCGCGGCGCGCATCGCGGACGCCGGCCGGGTCAGCAGGCGCAGCGTGGTCAGGCGCTCGGGCAGCAGGTCGGGCGCGCGATACAGGTTCAAGACCGGTTCCAGCGCGGCCAGGGTCAGCTTCGACACGCGCAGCGCGCGCTTGAGCGGGTTCTTCTTGATGGCGGCGACCAGGTCCTTGCGGCCGGCGATCACGCCGCACTGCGGGCCGCCCAGCAGCTTGTCGCCGCTGAAGGTGACGAGGTCGGCGCCGGCGGCGATGGTTTCCCGCACCGTGGTCTCGTGCGGCAGGCCCCAGCGTTCCAGGTCGACCAGCGTGCCGCTGCCCAGGTCCACGGCCAGCGGGATGCCGCGCTCGCGCGCCAGCGGCGCCAGCTCGGCCACCGTCACTTCCTTGGTGAAGCCGGTGATCGCATAGTTGCTGGCATGGACCTTCATCAGCAGGGCCGTGTCCGCGCCGGCGAATTCGGCGTAGTCCTTCAGGTGCGTGCGGTTGGTGGTGCCGACCTCGCGCAGGGTGGCGCCGGCGCGCGCCATGATGTCGGGGATGCGGAAGGCGCCGCCGATCTCGACCAGTTCGCCGCGCGATACGATCACTTCGCGCCCCGTGGCCAGCGCGTTGAGCATCAACAGGACGGCGGCCGCGTTGTTGTTGACGATGGTGACGGCCTCGGCGCCGGTCAGCTCGCGCAATTGCTCCTCGACCAGGTTGTCGCGGTCGCCGCGCGCGCCGGTCTCGATGTCCCATTCGAGGTTCATCGGCCACTGCAGCGCCTCGACGACGGCCTGCACGGCCACGTCGGGCAGCAGCGCGCGCCCGAGGTTGGTATGCAGCACGGTACCGGTCAGGTTGTAGACCGGACGCAGCTTCGATGCGTTGGCCGCGGCCAGGCGCGCATCCAGCAGGGCCAGCACGGCGGCCGGGGAGGCGTCCGCCGCTTCGCCCCCCAGCAGGCGCGCGCGCACGGCGTCGAGCACGGCGCGCAGGCCGGCCACGACCTGCTCGCGCCCGTGGCGCGCCAGCAGCGGCGCGCAGCCGGCGTCGTCCAGCAGCAGGTGCACGGCGGGCAGGCGCACGTGCGGTGCCGGGGTTCCGCTCATGGCTCCGCTCATACCGTCGCTCATGCCCCTTCGCCTTCCTTCAGCCACAGCAGCGGATTGCCGCTGGCGCGGGCATAGCCGGCCTCGGCGACCAGCACGTCCAGCATCATGCTGGCCAGGTCGTCGGCCACCGGCTCGACGTGGTAATCGTGTTCCTGGTTGAAGATCTTGCGGTAGGTGCCGCAGTCGTCGCAGGTCTCGGCGCGCGCGACCTTGGTCGGGTCGCTGGCCCTGGACAGGGTCTTGCCCTCGGCGGCGGCGGCCTTGTTCTCCGCGACCGGGTCGGCGTCCTTGCCGACCAGTCCCTGGTAGGCGATCTTGCCGTTGGCGTCGCAGTGCGAGCATTTCACGCGCACCATGTGCCATTCGGATTCGCAGCAGGCGCAGTGCAGGTAGCGGTAGCCCTGCGACTGGCCGCCGATGCGCACGACGCTGGCCACCGGCTGCGAGCCGCACACCGGGCACAGCGTGCCGGTGACCAGGGGCTGGGCCCAGGCCGGATCGAGCTGGGCGGCCATGACGCTCCAGCTGACCTGCAGCGCGGCGGCCACGAACGGCGCGCGCAGCGGATCGGCGCCTTCGTCGAAGTTGCCCAGGATGGCGTCGGCGATGCCTTCCAGCTCGGCGCCGGGGGTGGCGCGCAGCGTTTCCAGGGCGGCGGCCAGCTGCGGCGGCGCGTCCTCGGCCGCGGCCAGCGCGGCGAGCAGGCGTTCGAACACGTCGCGCCAGGCTGCCGGGCGGCTGCCGGTGGCCGGCAGCGGCGGCATGTTGTGGTCGTGCGCCAGGCGCAGCGACGCGTCGTCGGGCAGCGCCACGCCGGCGCGGCCGATGGCCTCTACCACGGCCTGCTGGGCGTCGGCGACGCAGGCCATCAGTCCCAGGTAGCCGCGCAGCGCCTCCTCGACCGGGATGCCGGCGACATTGCCGGCGGCCAGCGCGCGCAGGCGCGCGGCGCGCGCGGAAAACAGGGTGGCCGGGTGCGGCAGCAGCAGGCGCGGGATGGACGTGTGGTCGAGCGATTCGATCTCGCCCGGTTGGAGCAGACGTTGTACCAAGATAGTTCTCTACAAAATAGAAAGGCCGGGATCGCCACGGCGACCCCGGCCAACTTCAAAGGCCGGGATCGCCTTGGCGAACCCGGTCCATTGTAAATCAAGGCGGAAAAGCGTGTCAGTGACCCGTCTTGTCGGCGCCCTTGCGCATCACGGCCTGGAACCAGCGCGGATGGTGCTTGCGCGCCCAGCCGTAGGTGACGAAGCCGCGCGTCATCGCGCCCACCGAGCCCTTGACCCACAGGCCGGCGTAGATGTGCACGATGATCGCCATGATGATGACGAAGGCGAAGAACGCGTGCAGCAGCGACGCCAGGCGCCGCAGGTCGATCGGGAACAGGTGCGAGAAGTACTCGCGCCAGATCACGATTCCCGACAGCAGCAGCACGACCATGCACAGCACCAGCACGAAGAACAGCGCCTTCTGGCCGGCGTTGTACTTGCCCACCGGCGGCAGCGCTTCCTCGCGGCCGGCCAGCACGTCGCCCGGACGGCTGAGCCACTCGCGGTCGCCCGGCTCGAACTTGTTGTGGCCCCAGAAGCGCACCACCAGGATCGCGAACGAGACGAACATCACGATGCCGAAGAACGGGTGCAGGATGCGGGTCCACTGGCCGCCGCCGAACAGCGCGGCCAGCCAGGCCATGGCCGGGTGGAACATGGCCAGGCCGGACAGCGCCAGCAGGACGAAGGTGATCGCAGTGATCCAGTGGTTGCTGCGCTCGTTCGGCGTATAACGCTGGATGAGCGGGTGGCCGTCCTTATCGTGCTTCATGCTCTTCTCCCTTCAGCTTGCGTGCCTCGTGCAATGCCTCGGCCTCGTCGTCGCGGCTGACCTCGTTCGGACCGACACGGGTGTAGTGGAACCAGCCGCCGATCGCCGCGGCCGCCATGCCCAGCAGGGCCAGCGGCTTGGTGACGCCCTTCCACAGGCCGACCATCGGGCTGATGGAAGGATCGCGCGCCAGCCCATGGTACAGGGCCGGACGGTCGGCGTGGTGCAGCACGTACATGACGTGCGTGCCGCCGACGCCGGCCGGGTCGTACAGGCCGGCCTTGTCGTAGCCGCGTTCCTTCAGGTCCTCGATCCGCTCCGCCGCGTGCGCCTTCATGTCCTCCTTCGAGCCGAACACGATGGCGCCGGTCGGGCAGGTCTTGACGCAGGCCGGTTCCTGGCCGACGGCGACGCGGTCCGAGCACAGCGTGCACTTGTAGGCGCGGTTGTCTTCCTTCGAGATGCGCGGGATGTTGAACGGGCAGCCGGTCACGCAATAGCCGCAGCCGATGCAGTTTTCCTGGTGGAAGTCGACGATGCCGTTGGTGTACTGCACGATCGCGCCGGGCGACGGGCAGGCCTTCAGGCAACCCGGTTCCTCGCAGTGCATGCAGCCGTCCTTGCGGATCAGCCACTCGAGGTTGCCGTCGTCCTTCTCGTGTTCCGTGAAGCGCATCACGGTCCACGACTTCGGCGACAGGTCGAGCGGATTGTCGTAGACGCCGGCATTGAAGCCGACGTCGTCGCGCGTGTCGTTCCACTCCATGCAGGCCGTCTGGCAAGCCTTGCAGCCGATGCATTTCGAGACGTCGATCAGCTTGGCGACCGTGCCCTCGACGGGCGCACGGACGCTGGGCGGCTGGACCGTCGTTGCGGAAACCCGCTTGATATCCAAAGATTGTAGTGCCATATAAATATCTCCGCCTTTCCTTAAGCCTTCTCGACCTTCACCATGAAGGACTTGAATTCAGGCGTTTGCGAGTTGCCGTCGCCCACTACCGGGGTCAGGGTATTGGTGAGGTAGCCAGGCTTGGTCAGGCCCTTGAAGCCGAAGTGCAGCGGGATGCCCACGGTATGGGTTTCCTTGCCCTCGATCTTCAGTGCCCGGATCCGCTTGGTCACCACCGCCTTCGCCACGATGTGGCCGCGCTTGCTGCTCACCTTCACGGTCTGGCCCGTCGACACGCCGATCTGCTTGGCCAGCGCCTCGCCGATCTCCACGAACTGTTCCGGCTGGATGATCGCGTTCAGGCGGGCATGCTTGGTCCAGAAGTGGAAGTGCTCGGTCAGGCGGTAGGTCGTCGCCACCACCGGGAATTCCTCGTGCGTGCCGAACTGGGCGCGGTCGCCCGGGAACACGCGCGCGCCCGGGTTCGACGTCGCCAGCTTGTTCTTCGGATGCATCGGGTTGTAGCCCAGCGGGTTCTCGAACGGCTCGTAGTGCTCGGGGAACGGCCCCTCGTTCATCATGCCGCGGGCGAAGAAGCGCGCCACGCCTTCGGCATTCATGATGAACGGGTTCATGCCGTTCGCCGGATCCTCGTCGAGCTTGAAGTCCGGCACGTCCGGGCCGCTCCAGCTGGTGCCGTTCCAGGCCACCAGCTTGCGCTTGATGTCGAACGGCTTGCCCTTGGTGTCGGCCGAGGCGCGGTTGTACAGCACGCGGCGGTTCGCCGGCCAGGCCCAGGCCCAGTTCAGCGTGTTGCCGATGCCGGTCGGGTCGCTGTTGTCGCGGCGGCCCATCTGGTTGCCGTTCTGCGTCCAGGAACCGGAGAAGATCCAGCAGCCCGACGTGGTCGAGCCGTCGTCGCGCAGCATCGCGAAGCTCGGCAGCTGCTCGCCCTTCTTGACCAGTACCTT
>DAMAFT010000348.1:0-5244 GCA_031995805.1 Massilia sp. | reverse complement strand
CGTTCATCAGGCGCAGGATCGCGGCCTGGTTCTGGTCGTTGGTGGCCTTGGCTTCCTCTTCCTTGGCCTGGGCCAGCTGGCGCATCGCTTCCGCTTCCTGGCGCCGGGCGTCGGCGCCGCGGGTGCGGTTGCGCGAATCCTGCAGCATCACGCGCGAGATGCAGCCGGCCGTCGCCAGCGTGAACACCGACGCCGCCACCAGCAGCCAGAACCACGGACTGGCGCCTTCCCCGGCGCGCAGCGCGCCCTGCAGCGCGGTCAGCTGGCGGCGCAGGTCTTCGTTGTCGCGGAAGATCGCCTGCTCGGCGGCCTTGGCGGCGGTGAGGTCGGACAGGTGGCCGAGGAAGTCGGCGATCACGCGCTGGCACACGTCGAACTTCGACTGCACCTCGGCCAGCTTGGCGCGCAGGTCCGGCTCGCGCAGCGGCGCCAGGCCGAGCGGCGCGCTGCCGTTCAGCAGGCCGTCGACGGTGGCGCGGAAGACGGTGGTGTCGCGTCCCATCTGGAACGCGGTCTCGGGCGTGATGCCGCCCGAGGTCAGGAATTCGTTGGCTCTGCGCGACAGGCGCTGGGTCAGCATCATCAGGCGGCCCAGCGCCGCCAGTTCGCGCGCGCCGCCGCCGCGCGCGGTGCGCTCGGTCAGGATGTCCTCGGTCAGCGCCAGCATCTCGGGCGACAGGATGTCGAGCTGCTTCAGGCTCTTGTCGAAGCCGACCAGCTCGCGCTTCATCTTGAGGATGCTGATCGCGGCCGCGTCCGACTGCGCCCACTTGGCGCGCACGCGCGCCAGCTGGTCCGCCAGCTCGCCCGCGGCGGCCGGGATGTCCTGGCCGGCGCCGGCGCCGCCCTTGGCCAGCAGCGCCAGGTCGCTGCCGAGTTCGCGGCGGCTGTCCTCGAGCTGGACGAAGGCGTCGGGCACGCCCTGCATCGCGTTCGGCGCGGCCTTGCCGACGCGCTGCGAGTGCATCAGCGCCTCGCTGGCGATCTGGACCTGGCTGGCGGCGACGGCGCCGCTGCCGGCGTTGCGCCACATCGACAGGATGGTCAGCAGGATGCCGGCCACGCAGGCCAGCATCAGGATGCGCAGCTGGCGCGGCAGGGACAGGTGGCCGATCAGCGGCAGGCGCAGGTCGTCGTCGGGCGCGCCGGCGGCGGCCGGCGCCGGTCCGGCCGGCGCGCGCCGCAGCAGGCCGCCCAGGCGCAGCACGGCGTCGCTGGCCGAGCCCGTGGGCTTCGGCGCCGCGGCGGCCGCCGCGCCGATGCCGAACTGCGTGTCGGGCGACGCCAGCACGGTGGCGGCGCCTTCGGTGTCGGCGTCCTTGTCCTTCGCGAACAGGTTCATCGTCAGTTTGGATGCGAATCCCATTGCAGCTCCAGTGCAGAAACCGTTGTCGTCATGCGCCGTCCGCCAGCCCGACCTGCAGGAAGCGCGCTTCGCGCACCAGGGCGGACAGGGACAGCGGGGTCCAGTCGTTGCCGTCGGCGTCGCGCAGGCGCGCGCCGTCCGGCGTCATGCCGGCTGCGTGGCGCAGCCCGACCACGCGCCCGGCCAGCAGCGCGCAGGGAAAACCGAGCGCCGGGGCGAACGTCACCAGGCGCGCCGCGCCCGCCGCCGGCACGGGCGCCGGCGCGCCGTCGTCGTCGCCGGCCAGGTAGCGCGCCAGGTCGACCACGCCGACCAGCGTGCCGCGGACGTTGGCCAGGCCGAGGTACCAGGGCCGGGTCAGCGGCACCGGCGCGAGCGGCGCCAGCGGGACGATCTCGCCGGCCTCGAGCAGGTCGAGCAGGTAGCCCACGCCGCCGATCTCGAGGCCCAGCTGGTGCGCGTGCGCGCCGTTGCTGGTGCGCGCGGCCTGCATGCGCTCGAGCAGGTTTTCCTGGTAGGCGCGCAGGCGCTGGCGGCGCGCGGCCGCGGCGCCGCCGGCAGGCTCCGGTGCGCCGGGAACGGAGACGTCGCCGAGGTCGCCGTCCGCCATGTCAGGCGTCGAGCGTGGCGATGCTGGCCAGCAGCAGTTGCGGGTCGACCGGCTTGACGAGGTAGTCCCTGGCGCCCTGGCGCATGCCCCAGATGCGGTCGGTTTCCTGGTTCTTGCTGCTGCAGATGATGACCGGCAGCGCCGCCAGCTCCGGATCGCGCGCGATGGCGCGCGTCACCTGGAAGCCGTTACTGCCCGGCATGACCACGTCCATGAGGATCAGTTCGGGGCGCTCGGCGCGGATGCGCTCGATCGCTTCGTCGCCATTCACGGCGGTGCTGACGGCAAAGCCGTTCTTCACCAGGATGTCGGTCAGGTACAGGCGTTCGGTCGGGGAATCGTCGACGATGAGGATCTTGTTGATGGCCACTTACGGCTCCGGCTCGTATGGATGTCAGTCCTGGGGCGTGGCGTGCTCGCGCACGGCCGCCAGCAGGCTGTCTTTGGTAAAGGGTTTGGTGAGATAGGCGCTGGCGCCGACCATCGCGCCGCGCGCGCGGTCGAACAGGCCATCCTTGGACGATAGCATCAGCACCGGCGTCGCGCGAAAGCGCGCGCTCTTCTTGATCAGGGCGCAGGTCTGGTAACCGTCCAGGCGCGGCATCAGGATGTCGCAGAACACCAGCGCCGGATGTTGGTCGGCGATCTTGGCCAGCGCATCGAAGCCGTCCTCGGCCAGCACCACCTGGTAGCCGGCCTGGGTCAGGAAGATCTCGGCGGAGCGACGGATGGTATTGCTGTCGTCGATCACCATGATCTTCAAGCCTGTCGGTTGCGTCGTCATATTCGTTTCACTTCAGCATGAAACCGCACGATAGCACAGGGGGTGCGGCTTGTGCGCGAAGTGTTGCAATGAGTCAACTTGATCGCAACGGGGCGGGAACGGGTGTCATTCCTGCCCATATTGACTGGAGATTACTGCCAGTTGATTGAATGTTACGTTCAGATGGCGGTCATTTCGAAATCGTCCTTGCGCGCGCCGCATTCCGGGCACGTCCAGTTCATCGGGACGTCGGCCCAGCGGGTGCCGGGGGCGATGCCGTCGTCGGGCGCGCCGGCGGCTTCGTCGTAGACCCAGCCGCAGATCAGGCACATCCAGGTCTGGAAGGGCTGCGTTTCATTGCTCACGTCATGGTTCCTTATCGTGTGGGGGCGGGGACGGCGCGGCCGGCGCGATGCGCTGTAGGTTTTTCGCCGTTCCCTCTAGTAAAATGGGAAGTCAGGTATCTTAATCTACCCGCTGTGCAAAACCAACCGTCCCCTCTCATCCTCACTTTCGGACCGGCCGATCCGGTCGGCGCGCTCGGCATCCAGTCGGACGTGGCCGTCTTCGCCACGCACGGCTGCCATGCCCTGTCCGTGGTGACCGGCCTGCTGGTGGCCGATTCCGCCCGCGTCGACGACCTGCAGCCGGTCGATCACGCCCTGGTGGTGCACCAGGCCCGCATGCTCCTCGAGGACATGCCGATCGCCGCCATCAAGGTCGGCGCCATGGCCAGCCTGGAACAGGTCGCCGCCATCGCCGAGATCGTTTCCGACTACGCCGACGTGCCGCTGGTGCTCGACCCATTCACCACCGCCCTGCCCGACTGCGGCGTGCGCGACGACGACCTGCTGACCCTGGTGCACCAGCTGCTGGTGCCGCAGGCCAGCGTGCTGATGCTGTCGCAACCCGAGCTGGCCCGCTTCGCCGACTGCTGGCGCGATCCCGGCACCGAGTCGGCGCTGGCGGAAGACGTGGCGGAACTGACGGGCCTCGGCTGCGGCCACGTGCTGGTGACGGGCGTGGGCGGCGGCGACGGCGTGCGCACCAACAACCTGTACGACCGCGACGGCCTGGCCGCCGGCCGCGCCTGGGGCCAGCACCTGCCCGGCCCCTTCGTCGGCGCCGGCACCACGCTGTCGGCCGCGCTGGCCGCCGGCATGGCGCGCGGCGCGACGGCCGCCGACGCCCTCGCCGCGGCCCAGGACTACGTCGACGGGGCCCTGCTGAACGCCTGCCGCTTCGGCATGGGCCGCCTGATTCCCAACAAACTGTTCCGCACCCCCGGCGGGGACTGCTGAACCCGACCAGAACCCGAGCCAAGCAATGACCGATTCCACTTCGAAAAACGATATCCTGTTCGCCCGCGCCCAGCAGACCACGCCGGGCGGCGTGAATTCCCCGGTGCGCGCCTTCCGCTCGGTCGGCGGCACCCCGCGCTTCATCACCCGCGCCGAAGGCCCGTATTTCTGGGACGCCGACGGCAAGCGCTACATCGACTACATCGGTTCCTGGGGCCCGGCCATCGTCGGCCACGCCCACCCGCAAGTGATCAAGGCGGTGCAGGACGCCGCCGCGCGCGGCCTGTCGTTCGGCGCCCCGACCGAGGGCGAGATCGAGATGGCCGAGGAACTGTGCCGCCTGGTGCCGTCGATCGAGCAGGTGCGCCTGGTGTCCTCGGGCACCGAGGCGACCATGAGCGCGCTGCGCCTGGCGCGCGGCGCCACCGGCCGCGACAAGATCGTCAAGTTCGAAGGCTGCTACCACGGCCACGCCGATTCGCTGCTGGTGAAGGCCGGCTCGGGCCTGCTCACCTTCGGCAATCCGACCTCGGCCGGCGTGCCGGAAGACTTCGTCAAGCACACGCTGGTACTGGACTACAACAATGTCCCGCAACTGGAAGACGCCTTCCAGTCGATGGGCGACAGCATCGCCTGCGTGATCGTGGAAGCCGTGGCCGGCAACATGAACCTGATCCGCGCCACGCCGGAATTCCTGCGCCGCATGCGCGAACTGTGCACCGAGCACGGCGCCGTGCTGATCTTCGACGAAGTGATGTCGGGCTTCCGCGTGGGCCTGGGCGGCGCCCAGGAACTGTACGGCATCAAGCCGGACCTGACGGCGCTGGGCAAGGTCATCGGCGGCGGCATGCCGGTGGCGGCCTTCGGCGGCCGCGCCGACCTGATGGAAAAGATGGCCCCGGTGGGTCCGGTCTACCAGGCCGGCACGCTGTCGGGCAACCCGGTCGCCGTGGCGGCCGGCATGACCACCCTGAAGCTGGTGCAGCAGCCGGGCTTCTACGCGCACCTGGCGGCGCAGGCGAACAAGCTGGTCGACGGCCTGAGCATGGCGGCCAGGGAAGCGGGCGTGGAATTCTGCGCCGATGCCGTCGGCGGCATGTTCGGCATGTACTTCTCGGCGGCGATCCCGGCCAGCTACGGCCAGATGATGGCCGGCGACAAGGCGAAATTCAACAGCTTCTTCCACGGCATGCTGGAAGAAGGC
>DAMAFT010000347.1:0-5268 GCA_031995805.1 Massilia sp. | reverse complement strand
CCTGGCCACCACCTGGCGCCTGGTGCGCGCACCCGGCACGGCGCGGCCCTGACGGGATAAGATAAGGGCCCCCATACCTGCCCCGCCGGAGCCGCCGATGACCGACAACCAACGCGCCGTATTGAGCGCCTGCTTTTCGCTGGCCCTCGTGCTGGCCGCCCTGTTCGTGACGCAGCGCTTCCTGCTGCCGCTGCTGTGGGCCGCGATCCTGTGCATCGCCACCTGGCCGCTGTACGGGCGCGTGCTGCGCGCGCTGGGCGGGCGCGCCATCCCGGCCGCGGCGCTGTCCACGCTGTTCATGGCGCTGGTGTTCGTCGCCCCGCTGGCGCTGGGCCTGGCGCAGGCCATGCACCAGGCGCCGGCGCTGGCGCAGTTCATCGCCGGCGCGAATACCGACGGCCTGCCGCCGCCGGCCTGGGTGGCGCACATCCCGTTCGCCGGCGCCGCCGTCCAGGAATGGTGGCTGGCCACCCTGGGCCAGCCGCACGGCCTCGCGCACCTGCTGCACGACGGCCAAGTGGCGCACCTGCAGTCGGCCAGCGAAGTCCTCAAGCGCGCCGGCAGCGGCCTGCTGCACCGCCTGATCGACGTCGCCTTCGCCCTGCTGTGCCTGTTCTTCTTCTACAAGGACGGCGCGGCGCTGCAGCGCCAGGTGAACGCCATCGGCGCGCACCTGATCGGCGAGCAGCGCTGGACGCTGTACGCGCTCAAGGTGCCGGTGGCCGTGCGCGCCACCGTCAACGGCCTGGTGCTGGTCGGCCTGGCCGAGGGCGTCCTGCTGGGCATCGGCTACCAGCTCGCCGGGGTGGCATCGAGCATGCTGTGGGCGGCCGCCACCGGCGTGCTGGCCATCATCCCGTTCGGCGCCCCGCTGGCCTTCGGCGCCGTCGCCGTCCTGCTGCTGGCGCGCGGCGCCACCGTCGCCGCGATCGCCATCGCGGCCTGGGGCGCCGCGATCCTGTTCGTGGCCGACCACTTCGTGCGTCCCTCGATGATCGGCAACGCCACCAAGCTGCCCTTCCTGGCGGTACTGGTGGGCATCCTGGGCGGCGTCGAGACGCTGGGGCTGGTCGGCCTGTTCGTCGGCCCGGTCGTGATGACCTTGTTCGTCACGCTGTGGCACGAGGAACGCCGGCTGCGCCATCCGCTGCCCTGAACCGCCGCAACGCCGCCGACGACCGTAGGGTGGGCAGCTCCACCCTACGGGCGGCAAACAGCCTGCCCATGCGCTGCCCACGCGTGACGCATGCAGACACGCACCCGCCATCGAATTCGTACTTGACCCTCACGCAACGTCAGGCCCGATGCTGGCGCCACGCTGGAGAAAAAGGAGCAGGACCATGCTGAAAGTCGGTGAACTCGCCGCCGCCGCGGGCCTCACGGTACGCACGCTGCACCACTACGACGCCATCGGCCTGCTCCGTCCTTCCGCGCGTTCCGACGCCGGCTACCGGCTCTACGACCGCGACGACGTGGCCCGCCTGCACCGCATCCAGGCCCTGCGTTCGTTCGGCATGAGCCTGGCCGACATCGGTCTTTGCCTGGACAGCCCGGAGGCCGCGCCGCTGGCGCTCGTCGAGCGCCAGCTGGCGGCGCTGGAACGCAGGATGGCGGAGGCGGCGCGCATGCGCGACGGCCTGCTGCGCCTGCGCACGACGCTCGCCCGCGGCGAGCAGCCGGACCTGTCCTCCTGGCTGACCACATTGCAGGAGATGAGCGTGTACGAAAAATACTTCACCAAGGAAGAACTGGAACAGTTGCCGATGTACCGCGACGAAGCGACGAAGGCGCACTGGCGCGCGCTGGTCGACGAGGCCGGCGCGCTGCAGCGCGCGCAGGCGGCGCCGGACTCGCCGGAGGCCGCGGCATTCGCGCGACGCTGGCTCGACGCCTTCGAGCAGGGCAGCGGCAACCGCGGCTTCGCCGCCCGCATCAACGCCATGGCGGCGCGCGAGCCGCAGGCGATGGAGGCGCAGTTCGGCATGTCGCCGCAGTTGATGGGCTTCGTCATGGCCGCCATCGGGGAACTGAAGTACGCGGTATGGGCCAACTACCTGGCGCCGCACGTCGTCGCGCGCATGCGCCGCCACCACGCCACGCGCGGGCACGAATGGACCGGATTGTTCGAGCGGGTGCGCGCGGCCATGCAGGCCGATCCCGCCGCGACGGGCGCGCCGGCGCGCGCGCTGGCGCGCGAGTGGCTGGACCTGTTCCACGACATGGTCGGCGCCGACCCGCGGGTCGTGCAGGCGTTCCGCCATGCCAGCGCGACGGAACCGCTGCTGCGCATGGGGACCGGAATCGGAGACGCCATGCTGGAGTGGCTGCGCAAGGCGATGCCGAAGCCGGCCCCGCCAGGCCCCGCCGCGCGCTAGGACAGGATGTCGTGGACGCCAGAGGCGTCCGGCATGGCGGTGCGCGTGCCGACGATGCCGGCGACGTCGGCAACGTCGCCCTCGGGCGCCGCCGGGCCGGCCATGGCGAAGCCGCCGCCGCTTTCGTGCGCCGAGGAGGGTGTCGGAGAATAGGCGGCGAACATGACCCACAACGTATGCTCCAGCGTGGCCGGGTCGATGGCGCGCGCCAGCGAGGCATCGTCCGTGACCTCTTCCAGGAACCTCATGCCCGGCGCTTCGTTATGCTCGTAATAGAGGGGGTAATCGTACTCGACCAGCGCATCCGTGAAGGCCAGCGCCGCCGTTACCTTGTTGTTCAGCACATCCAGGTCGGCGCCCTGCGCGCCGCCCGCGATGGCCGTCACCACCTGGTCGAGCGCCACGTCGCCATGCGCGAGATGCTGCCCCCAGAACGTCATGCCGTCCACGTCGGGATTGTGGCCGAACAGGAGCCGGTAGACGGCGGCGACGCGCGCATATTCGCTCTTGCCTTCGGAATACGACTGGTATTCCGCCGACTGGCTGAACGACTGCGCGATGCCGGCGAAGGTGGCCGCCCCCGTCTCGAGCGTCGATGTCCAGAACGCCAGGCCGGCCACGTCGGCCGGACGGCCGAAATACTCGAGGTACAAGCACTGGATGTCAGCGGAATGCGTATTCGTCATACTTTCTCCTATGCAAGTCCAACAGTGGATTTGCGCAAGATCATTGCATGATCGTATGATTCCTTATGTGATCAATATCATAATTTGCAATATTTTTTAACAATGCATGCCGGTGCGGGCACGGTTTCGCACCTGCGCCGGCTTGCGTATGCACAGAGCATGGCGTGCCGGCCTGCGGCACCATCCAGGTATCGATCGACTTCCTGGAGTCCGACATGCGCACCGCAACACATTGGCTGGGTTTCCTGCTTTCCCTGCTCGCGGCACTGTCGTTCGTGCCGCTCCCGGCCGGCGCCGCCACGGGGCCGGACGAAGAACTGCTGTTCCGGGTCACCCGCCTGCCGGCACCCTTCAACGCTTCCGGGATCAACAACCACGGCCAGATCGTGGGCACCTTCAACAATACGGCGGCCGTCTACACCGACGCCACCTTCACGACCCTGGCCGCGATCGCGCCTGGCAGCATGGGACAGGCCATCAACGACCGCGGCGACATCGCCGGCATCTGGAACGGCCGCGTCTTCCTGTACGCCGGCGGCACGTTTACCGATACCGGCTACGCCCCGGGCGACTACCCGATGGTGACGGCGCTGAACGATGCCCGCCAGGCCACTGGCTATGCCTCGTTCGGGCGCGCCTTCCTGTACACGGACGGCGCCGCCCAGGCGCTCTCCCCGCTGCCTGGCGGCACCGCCATCGGCGCCTACGGCATCAACGACCGCGGCCAGGCGGTTGGCCAGTCCACGACGCTGGCCGGGAATCCGCCCGCGGAGGTGCCGCACGCTTTCCTGTACCAGGATGGCCGGCTGCAGGACCTCGGCACGCTGCCCGCCGAGGCCGACAGCTGGGCATTCGACATCAACGAGCGCGGCCAGGTCACCGGCAGCTCGGGCCGGCGTCCCATCCTGTACAGCGACGGCATGATGATCGACATCGGCGACCCGGCCGAAGGCATCGCCCAGGGTTTCGCCATCAACAACCATGCCTGGGTGGTCGGCGCCGCCGACTACATCGCCGACAACGTCGTCAACTTCCACGGCTTCCTGTACGCCGATGGCCGCCACCTCGACCTGAACACGCTGCTGGACGAGGAAGGCTGGTTCGTGGAGCGGGCATTCGATATCAACGATGCCGGCCAGATCCTGGGTTTCGCCTGCCGTTACGGCTTCGGCGATCCGGACCCTTGCGGCTACGTGCGCCTGGACCTGGTCAGCGCCATCCCGGAGCCGTCGGCGTGGTGCATGCTGGCGGCCGGCATGGCGCTGCTGGCGTTGCGCCGCCGCCGGCTTGCGCCGGCATGCCGGACCGCGCGCGGTGGCATGCTGCCCGGCCGGGCATAAAAAAAGCGCCCGCTCGCGCGGGCGCCTTTTTCTCCCGGCCAGGCCGGCTTGGGCCGGCTCAGGCCAGCTTGCCGTGGCAAGCCTTGAACTTCTTGCCGCTGCCGCAAGGACACGGGTCGTTGCGGCCGACCTTCATGCCCATGTACGTCGTGGACGGGTCTTCCGACAGCGCGGTGGCGTTCGGGGTGACGGCCATCGGCGCCAGCAGCTCTTCCGGCGCGGCCGATGGGTTGAAGTCGGCGTGCTGGTAGTTGACGTTTTCCAGGTGCGCCGCGGCGGCCTGCATCGCGGCTTCGGCCGCCTCGACTTCCTCGCGGGTCTGGATGCGCACGGTCATGATGGTGCGGATCACTTCGTTCTTGATCATGTCCAGCATGCTCGAGAACAGCTCGAAGGCTTCGCGCTTGTACTCCTGCTTCGGGTTCTTCTGCGCGTAGCCGCGCAGGTGGATGCCCTGGCGCAGGTGGTCGAGCGAGGCCAGGTGCTCGCGCCAGTGCGTGTCGATGTTCTGCAGCATGACGTTGCGCTCGAAGCCGGCGAAGGCATCCTTGCCGACGATGCCGACCTTGGCGTTGTACGATTCCTCGGCGGCGGCCAGCACGCGCTCCAGGATGTCGTCGTCGTTCAGGCTGCCGTCTTCCTCGACCATCTTCGCCAGCGGCACCGGCAGCATCCACTCGTTCGCCAGCACGTTTTCCAGCGCCGCGATGTCCCACTGCTCCTCGACCGACTCGGCCGGCACGTAGGTGCGCACCAGGTCGGTGAACACGCCGGTGCGCAGCGAGGCGATGAGTTCGGACATGTCGGCCGATTCCAGCAGTTCGTTACGCTGGGTGTAGATCACCTTGCGCTGGTCGTTGGCGACGT
>DAMAFT010000346.1:0-5270 GCA_031995805.1 Massilia sp. | reverse complement strand
CCTGAACAGCGTCGCCAACTTCAACGCGATGTTCCCGTACTACCAGGTCGAGAACGACTACCTGAAAGGCAGCACCGCGGCGGCCGACGTGGCCAAGCGCTGGGACCGCGCCGTCCTCGGCACCCGCACCTACGGCGAATACACGCGCTACTACTTCGGCGAGTTGTCGCGCCTGCGCTTCATGGACGAGTACTGGCCGTGCGAGATGAAGGAAGCGGCGATGAACCTGAACCTGAAGCAGATGCTGGTGCTGTCGCAACTGCAGAGCAAGGTCGTGCTGGCGCAACTGAAGGACAACCCCACGGTGCTGCCGCTGACCGCGTCCTGCGCCGCCGCCGGCACCGCCGCGGCCGCCCCGGTCGCGGCCACCCAGCTGACGGCCGACTGGCTCGACGCCACCGCCCGCGCCGACAAGCTGGCCAGTGCCGCCGGCCTGAAGCTGGACGACTTCGCCCAGGTGAGCGCCTACGAGTTCTACGGCGACTTCCACCGCACCGTGTACGCCGGCGAACTGGCGCTGCGCGACATGGGCGCGCAGCGCGTCGCCATGTACAAGGTGCTGATGGCGGCGTTCCCGGCCAGCCCGGCGCCGATCGTGCGCATCGGCGACAAGCCGTCCGACCAGAACCCGGTGGGCGTGCCGTTCCAGAACCAGTTCAAGCAGGTGTTCGCGATCTTCAAGGGACTCGGCTCCGCCAAGCCGAACGATCATTTCACGATCGACCTGAAAGGGAAGGCCATCAAGAACGCGAACGGGAATGGCCTGAGCTTCAACTGATCCGCATGCGTTTGCGTGACGCGAACGGAAATCGCCCCCCGCCTGCGCGGGAGGGCGACGGCGTTTCCGGCCGTCGCCCCGCCGCTTACCAGACGTAACCGGCCTTCACGTAGAAGTAACGCCCGTTGAATCCGTTCGGCGCGAACCCGCTGTACGGGCTGGTGCCGTTCTGGTTCAGGTTCGACAGCGACGTGATCTGCGCCGGATAGCGGTTGGTGGCGTTGTCGATGCCGCCGGTCAGGCGCCAGTTGCTCGCCAGGCGCACCGTCGCCGCCAGGTCGAGCACCCATTGCGGGTCATAGGTCTGGTCGTAGGCCGGGTTGTTCTGCGGGACCGTGAATTCGCCGTAGCGCGTGACCGTGGCGCGGCCGTTCCAGATGCCGCGGGTATAGTCGCCCGTCAGGCTCAGCTTGTCCTTCGGCGATCCGACGGTCAGGCGGTCGACGGTCTGGCGGTCCACCAGCAGCAGGTTCTGGCCGGTCAGGAAGGCCGGGTTGGCGGCGACCTTGCGCACTTCGTTGTCGTTGTGGTTGTAGGCGACCGTGAAGTCGGCGCGCGCGCCCTGCTGCAGGTTCAGTCGCCAGGTGCCGACCACGTCGACGCCCTTGGTGCGGGTGTCGACGGCATTCGTGAAGTAGCGCGCCGCGCCCACGTAGTTGCCCTGCGCGGCCAGCACCTGCTGCAGCGCCGGCGACAGTTGCAGGTTCGACGAGAACACGATGCGGTCGTCGATGTCGATGCGGTAGGCGTCGACCGAGGCGGTGAAGTTGCGCAAGGGCTGCCACTGCGCGCCCAGGCTCAGGTTGCGCGCCCGCTCCGGCTTCAACGGCGTCGCGCCGAGGGCGCGCGCGGCCGGGCTGTTCACGGCGAAGGTGCCGGTTTCGACGGGCACGTAGTCCGAAACGCCCGTGGCCGGATTCGTGACCGTCAGCAGGTTGGTCGTGGTGATCGTGTAGTACTGCTGCGCCAGCGACGGGGCGCGGAAGCCGTTCGACACGGTGCCGCGCAGCGCGAACGTGGGCGCGAATGCGTAGCGCAGCGAACCCTTGCCCGAGGTGGTGTTGCCGAAGTCGCTGTAGCGCTCGTGGCGCACGGCCAGGGAGCCGGACAGCTGCTTCGTGATGTCGCCCTCCAGGTTCAGGTAGACCGACTGGTTGTGGCGGCTGTTCTTGCCGGCGTTCTCGGGACGGAAGCCGGAAAAGCCCTGCGCGCCGCTGCCGGCATAGGAATTGAACTCGCCGGCGCCGATCGCGTAGTCCTCGTGGCGGTATTCGGCGCCCAGCGCGACGGTCAGCGGACCGGCCAGCCAGGACACCGGGATGTCGCGCGCCACGTCCAGGTTCGCCACCTGCTGCGTGGCGGTGAGCTCGCCCGCGTAGAAGCGCGTCGGGCTGGCGCCACCCAGGGAGTAATTGACGGTGTGGTCCAGGTCCAGCTTGAAGCGGTTGCGCCCGTAGTTCGCGCTGGCGTCCCAGCGCCAGCCGGCGATCTCGCCGCGCAGGCCCGTCACCACCGCGTTATCGTAGGACATGCTGTCCTGCAGCGGCAGGAAGCCCTCCGGGTAAATGGGCGTGCGCAGCACCTTGTCGGTGTCGTTGGTGTAGGCGGTGCGGAACGTCGCCGCCGCCGAGGTATGGCGCTCGCTGTAGTTGGCGAAGGCGTACCAGTCCATGGCGTCGTTGACGCGGTATTCGGTGTTCAGGAACAGGCTGCGCGGACGGCTGTCCGGATCGCCCAGGCGCGCATTCACCAGGCCCTGGCGCGGGCCGGCCTGCGGGCGCGGGTCGGGCCCGGCGCGGTTGGTGGCGTTACGGTCGGCCGCTTCCACCGACAGGCGCGCCCAGCCCCGGTCGCCCAGCGCGAAGCCCTTCGAGCCGCGCAGGGTCACCTGTTCGCCGTCGCCGGCATCGTACTGGCCGTAGCCGATTTCCGCCTCGCCGCCCTCGGCGCCCTTCTTGAGGATGATGTTGACCACGCCGGCGATGGCGTCCGAGCCGTACTGCGCGGCGGCGCCGTCGCGCAATACCTCGATGTGGTCGATGGCGGCCAGCGGGATCGCGTTCAGGTCGGCCGGGGCCGAGCCGCGGCCCAGCGTGCCGTTGACGTTGATGACGGCCGAGGTGTGGCGGCGCTTGCCGTTGACCAGCATCAGGGTCTGGTCCGGCGACAGGCCGCGCAACTGCGCCGGGCGCACGGCGTCGCTGGCGTCGGCGCCGGACGGGCGCGGGAAGTTCATCGACGGCAGCAGGCGGCCCAGCACGGTCGCCAGCTCGCCCGAGCCGGTGCCCAGCAGCTCCTTGCTGCCGATGACGTCGACCGGCGATGCGGTGTTCAGGCTGCGCCGGTTCAGCGAGCGGGTGCCGGTGACGATGACGGTGGCAGGTTCGGCGGCCTGCGCGGCAGCCGGGGCCTCGGCGGACTGGGCCCGGGCCAGGGACAGCGGGGCGAGGGTGCCGACCAGGGCCAGGGCGAGCAGGGCGCTTGCCGGGTTCGGTTGTCGATGTTTGACGCTCATGGTGTCTTTCTTGTTCGTTGGAAGACGCCGGCTCTGCGGCCGACGAGGGAACGCAGCTTAACAGGACGGAAATCGCGGGGCCAATATCTATTTCGCTTATGCTTATGCATGTCCGTGATTAGTCCACCTCATAATCCATGCGCGCCAACGGTGCGCCGTGCTCCGCGGAAACGCCGCTAGAATCCGCGTGCGCCCCTGCCGCACGACGGCAGCGGTGCCGGCAATGACACGGCATCGTGCGGGGTTCCTGCGCGATCTGCGCCGATTCGCCTCTTATTCGTACGCATTGCTCTATATTTATACAAATGTGGTTGCCATGAGTACATGTTTTGTGCAACAATGAACGTGTGAGCGGGGCGGCCAGGCGCTGCCTTCGCGATCAGCGATGAGGATACCCCGGTATCTATTTGGCTCCCGGCGATCCCGGGAGCCGTTTTTTTCCTGCTCGCCGCTCGTTCCTCATCACCGCAAGGAGGGTGCATGACCGACCTGATGACCTACGTCGGCCAGCTGGCCTGGCCGCTGGCGCTGGTACTGTCCTGGATGGCCGGCGAACTGGCGTACCGCTGGACCGGGCTGCCCCGCATCGGCGTCTACGGCCTCGCCGGTTTCGTGATCGGTAACGTGGCGCACGGCTTCGACGCCGCCGCCGACGGCAATGCCTTCCTGTTGCTGGCCAACCTGGGATTCGGCCTGATCCTGTTCGAACTGGGCTACCGCATCAACCTGCGCTGGCTGCGCGCCAATCCCTGGATCCTCGCCACCGCGCTGGCCGAGAGCCTGCTCACCTTCGCCGCCGTGTACGCGGTCGGGCGCATGTTCGGCATGCCGGCGCTGGCCGCCAGCCTGCTGGCGTCGCTGGCCATGGCCACCTCGCCGGCGGGCCTGCTGCGGGTGTTCAACGAGCAGCAGGCCGGCGGCCAGGTCACCGAGCGCGCGCTGCACCTGACGGCGCTGAATTGCGTGCTGGCCGTGTTCGCCTACAACGTCCTGGTCGGCATCGGCGTGTTCCAGACCTCGGGCAACCTCGGCCATGCCGCCGCGGCCAGCCTGCTGGTGCTGGCGGCGTCGAGCCTGCTGGGCACGATCTTCGGCGTGCTGGTGCCGCGCTGGCTGCGCAGCCGCGCCGGCGCCACCGGCGACGCCACCCTGACGTTCTCGCTGGCGGTGCTGCTGCTGGTCGCGATCACCCACGTATTGACGCTGTCCCCTGTGCTGGCCGCGCTGTCCTTCGGCCTGGTGGCGCGGCATCGCCGCAGCGCGCTCGGCGTGGCCCAGCGCAACTTCGGCGCCCTCGGCGACCTGCTGTCGGTGCTGCTGTTCGTGTACGCCGCCTCGACGCTGGACGCGGGGCAGGTCCTGGCCGGCCTGGGCCTGGGCACGCTGCTGGTGCTGGTGCGCCTGCTGGTCAAGGTGGGCGTGTGCGCCGCCTTTGCGCGGGTGTCCGGCATCTCGGTGCGCAAGGGCGCCCTGTCCGGGCTGGCGCTGGCGCCGATGGGCGTGTTCGCCGTCATGCTGATCGAGCAGACCCGGCGCCTGGGCGTCGACCTGTTCCACAGCCTGGCGCCGCTGGCGGCGGTGGCGCTGCTGCTGCAGCTGCTGGGGCCGTTGATCGCGCAGCGCGCCGTGATGGCCGCCGCCGAAACCCACGAAGGAAAGGAGGCCTGAATGGCGCTCGAATCGTTTGCCGTATCCGAATCGCTGACCTTCGGCGTCGAGCTGGAACTGCAGCTTGTCAGCCTGTCCGACTTCGACCTCGTGCCGGCCTCGCCGGACATGCTCGAGCTGCTGGGGCGCGCCCCGTTCCCGGGCAACGTCACGCCCGAGATCACCGAGAGCATGATCGAGATTAACAGCAGCGTGCATACCAACTACACGGCGCTGCTGGCGCAGTTGCGCGAGATCCGCGACACGCTGCTGGCCGCCGGCGACCGCCTGAACGTGGGCGTGTGCGGCGGCGGCACCCATCCGTTCCAG
>DAMAFT010000345.1:0-5273 GCA_031995805.1 Massilia sp. | reverse complement strand
CGGTAGTGCGCCTCGCGGTCGTGCGCCGAGCAGTACTGGTCGAGGTAGTGCGCCCCGTCCTCGCAGGCGATGCGCTCGGCCACCGCGTGGTAGCCCTGGGCCGGTTCGCCGGTGCCGTCCGGCGCACACAGGTGCACCTGCGCGCCGTAGGCACGGATCCGCTTCACCTTTTCGGTGCTGGTGGTATCGGGCACCGTCACGTCGCAGCGCAGGCCGAGCACGGCGCTGGCCATCGCCAGCGCGGCGCCCGTATTCCCGGACGAACTCTCGACCACGCGGTCCGCGCCTTCTGGCAGGCTGCGCAGCATGTGGCGCACCATGCGGTCCTTGACGCTGCCGCCCGGATTCATGAACTCGAGTTTCGCCACCACGTGCGTGCGCGGGAACAGACGCCCGAGCCGGACCACGGGCGTATTGCCGATCGCCTCCATGACGGAAGCTCTTACCTGGGATGCCATGCCTCGCCTCTCGATTGGTTGCTACCGAGAAAGAGTAGCATGAAGACAAGGTTCATGGTGTCGGTATCGAATCGTGCGCGGCGCCGTTGCCACATGCCCTTCCAATATCTTTCCCGAAGGAAGCGGACAGCCCAGCCGGATGGTTTTTGCTACCCTCGGGGATATGATGAAATTGACAACGGCCACACCCGCACGGTCCGCGGCGCGCCTGAGCGCCGCGCTAGTGAGCGCGCTCCTTGCGTGCATCCCGCTGGCGACGGCAGCGGACCCGGCCGGCGCCCCTGCGCCGGTCCAGGCCACCCTGCTGCTGCGCGGCGCCGACGCCATCGACGTCAGCTACCGGCTGCCGCCCGCCTGCAAGGCGCTGGCGTTCACGAACGACGGCCTGCGCGCCCAGGCCGCCGTGCACCTGCGCAGCGACTGGACGCCGCTGGACGACTGCACCGCGATCGACTTCCAGAGTATCCGCCCCACCCGTCCCGCCTGCACCACGTTGCGCCTGCGCGTGCCCGCCACCAGCCGCGCCCGCGACACCCGCGTGTACGGCCAGGTGGAACCATGGGCGCAGCCGGTGGGCGACGGCCTGTACGTCCATACCTCGGCCTACGCCGTCCAGGGCTGCGGCACGGTCGACTGGCATTTCGAGGCGCCTGGCGGCACCGTCATGGTCGACGGCGCCGTGGCCGCGGCCGCGCTCGGGCGCCGCGCCGCCGAGAACGACGCCGATCTCCAGGCCGGGCCAGACACGGGCCGCAGCGGCATGGCCGCGCTGCTGCTCGCCACGCCCTACCGCACCGATGCCCCCCCGTTCCATGCCGATCCGGCCGTGCCGCCCGCCACGCAGGCGCTGCTGATGGACACCTTCACTGCGGCGCTGGACGGCTTGCATGCCCTGCTGCCCGGCCTGGCGCCGGCGCCGGCCTATGCGCTGGCGCTGCCGGACGATGGCCCGGACCTGCGCGCCGACGTCGCCAACGGCACCGTGTTGCGCCTGCTGGTGCCGGCGCACGAGCCCGCGCACGTGCCCACTGAGCTGCGTGCCCAGGCGCGCGCGCTGCTGGCCCACGAGGTGGCGCACCTGGTGCAGCCGCCGCACTGGCCCGCGCCGCGCGGCGAGGATGCTGGCGCGCTGCGCGAGGGCGGCGCCGAATTCCTGCGCCTGGCGCTAGCGCTGCGGCTGGGCTGGATCGGCCGCGAACAGGCGCGCGACGAACTGGAGGCCGCCGTCAACGGTTGCGCCGCCGTGGCCGGCGACCTTCCCTGGCGCGCGCTCGAGGGCCGCGGCGACGGCGCGCTGGCGCGCCGCTGCGGCCTCGCGCTGCATGCACTGGCGCTGGCGCGGCCGGGTCGCGCAACGGCGCTGGAGCGGCTGCAGGCGCTGTACCGGACCGCGCCAGCAACGGTCGACGCAGCGGCGCGCATGCTCGAGTGCGGCTTGGATGCGGCCTGCACGCCGGCCCTGCCCGCGCGCCTGCTCGGCGCGACGCCGCTGCGCGATGTGCTGGCACAGGAAGCGCGCGGGTCCGGCGCGCTGCTGGCGGCTGCGCCGGCCTGGGGACCGGCGCTGGGCGCCACGATGGCGCTGCGTCACCTGCAACTGCTGGTGCGCGCGGACTGCCACGGCCGCGCCGGCGTCTATCCGGACCCGGCCGCGCCGCGCCTCGGCCCCGGGCTGCGCTGCGGCGTGCTGCGCGACGGCATGATACCGGAGAGCGCCGAGGGCGTGCCGCTGTTCACGCAGGACTCCACCGCGACCGCCATCGCCGCGTCGGCGCGCGCCTGCCGCACGCGCGGCAGCACGGTGCTGGGGTTGCGCGGCGGCGGCCGCGTCACGGTGCCCTGCGCCCGGATCGGCGGCCTGGACACGCGCGTCTTCGGGGTCGACCCGGCGCGGCTGGACGCCCTGCTGCGCTGACGGCATGCGGGCATAATACGGCGGCGCCCCCGACCAACCAGACCATCCGGACCGACCCATGAAAACACTCCTGCTCGCCCTTTCCGCCTGCGCCGTCCTGCATGCCGCGCCGGCCCGCGCCGCCGATGCGCCGCCGCGCCTGCCGGCCCTCGGCGCCGACCTGGCCCAGGCCTCCGTCTCCGGCCTCGACGCCGGCGGCTTCCTGGCGGCGGAACTGGCCACCGCCTATTCGGCCACCTTCATGGGCGCCGGCATCCTCGCCGCCGGCCCCTACCACTGCGTCGGCAACCGCGCGCCGAACGTGTCCCCGCTCGAAGCCGCATCGACCTGCCTGGCGCCGCTGTCCGCGGCGCTCGGCCCGGACCCGGCGGCCGCCTACGCCGCCGCCCGGCGCGAGGCCGACGCCGGCCGCATCGACCCCGTGACCAACCTCGAACGCCAGCGCATCTACCTGTTCGCCGGCATGCGCGACCGCGTCGTCAAGCCGGGCGTGGTCGACGCCGTGGCCGGCTATTACCGTCGCGCCGGCACGCCCGCGGACCAAGTCCGCCTGGACCGCAATCCGGACGCGGGCCATGCGATCCTCACCAGCGACCCGGACGACTTCCCGTGCGACGCCGAAGCGCTCCCCTACATCAACAATTGCGGCTTCATGCAGTCGCACGTGATGCTGCGCCACCTCTATCCGGACAAGACGAACGCGCCCGCCGCCAGGCCGGGCGGCCGGCTGCTGCGCTTCGACCAGCGCGAATTCATCATGGGCCAGCGCAGCGCGATGGACGACAGCGCCTGGGTCTACGTGCCTGCGCGTTGCGAGCGCGAGGCCTGCGCCGTGCACGTGGCGCTGCACGGCTGCCGCCAGGGGCAGCAATCGATCGGCGACCGCTTCTACCGGCACACCGGCTACAACGAATTCGCCGACAGCAACGGCGTCATCGTGCTGTATCCGCAAGTCCATGCCAGCAACGTCCCGGCCAATCCGCGCGGCTGCTGGGACTTCTGGGGCTATGCCGATCCGGCGTCGCTGCACACCCGCGACGCGCCGCAGCTGCGCGCCATCGTTGCCATGGTGCGGCGCCTGGGCGAGGCGCGCGCGGTCACGCCGTGACGGTTTCCCCCGCCGGCGTGGCGGGTCCTAGAGCTTCATCTCCAGGCTCAGGCTGGCGCGCGGGTAGCCGCGCTGGAACGACGTCTGGCGCGAGGCGCCGCTCGCGTCCTCGTAGACGCGGTCCGACACGTTGTCCATGCCCAGCAGGTTGTTGGCCGACACGCGTACCTGGAAGCGCGCGTCGATCTTCCACAGCGCGTAGGCGTCGAGGTCGCGGCGCGACGGCTGCCATTGCGACTGCGCTTCCGAGATGCGCACCCAGCCGCCCTGCTGCCAGGCCAGGCTGCTGCCCAGCGTGAGCGCGCCGCGGCGCCAGTCGGCGCCGACGGTGGCCGATGCCGGCGTCTGGGCGTCCAGCCGGTTCCCGGGGCCCGGCACGGACGACACGTCCGACCAGTTGCGGCTGTAGCTGGCGCGCAGGTCCAGCGCCGCCAGCGGCTTGCCGAGCAGCTTGCCGAGCGCGCTGCCGGGCAGCTTGGCTTCCAGCTGCAGCGAGCGCACCAGGGCGTCGCCGTCGTTGATCGGGCGGTAGATCCAGCGGCCATCGGCATCGAGGTCCAGGCGCGTGCGGATATAGTCGGAGATGACGCGCCGCGACACGGCCGCCGACACCATCGCGCCGTCCTGCATGAAGTGCTCGTAGGTCACGTCCAGGCCGTTCGCCAGTTCCGGCTGCAGGTCCGGGTTGCCGCCGGAGTCGGCCGTGAAACGGGTGTTCACCGGCGCGTCGTAGCGGCGCGCGGTCAACTGCTGCACGGTGGGGGCCTTGTAGGTGCGCGTGTAGGCCAGGCGCAGCTGGCGCCCGCTGGCGCCGGGGAACTTGTACAAGGTCTGCGCGACGGGGCTCAGCACGTGGCTGCGCGAGCGCGTGTCGGGCATGCCGGTCGCCGCGCTGTCGATGCGCAATCCTTCCCAGCGCGCGCCCAGGTAGACCGACAACTGCTTGTCGATCGACCACTCGTCCTGCACGAAGCCGGCCAGGCGCGCGATCTCGGGCGCGAACGTCTCGACCAGCCGCACCGGCGCCGCGTCGTCGACGCTGTCGCGCCGGTCGCGCGTCTCCGCGCTCGACTGCACGCTCGACTCCAGGCCGGCCGTCAGCGAATGGCCGTCGAACAGCGAGCGCACGTACTTGCCGCGCACCGTGTGGCGGCGCGCGTGCGTCACGCTGTCCCAGTCGCGCAGCAGGCGCCGCGCGCGGTCCTCGGTATACATGTCGTTCAACGTGTCGCTGGTGGTGCGGCTGCGTTCCCCGGACACCGCGACGTCGACCTTGCCGCCGGCCAGCTTGGCGACCCAGTTCGCTTCCAGGCTGGCCATGCGCTGGGTAGTCGGCGTCCGCATCAGGTACTCGACGTAGTCCGGCGCCGGGAAGCTGCCCGCCGTCACGTCGTAGCGCTGCTCTCCGCTCCAGTCGCTGCGATTCGACTGCAGGCCGGCCGACAGGGTCAGCTGGTCGCCGTCCGCCAGCTTCCAGGACAGGCGCGGGAACAGCACGGCGCCGCGGTAGCGGCCGTCGCCGTCGTAGACCGAGTCGCGCGCCTGCAGCAACGCGCCGGACGGCGCCGTGAAGCGTTCGGTAGCGCGCGACAGCGAGTCGCTGCCGCCGCCGTACAGGTAGGCGTTGACGATCCAGGACAGGTCGCCGGCCTTGTCGCCCAGCGTGGCGCCGCCGCTGGCGCCGCGGTTGTCGCCGGCGCCGTACACGCTCAGGCGCAGGTCGCGCTGGGGCTTCGACACCACCTTGCGCAGCACGATGTTGATGGTGCCGGCGATCGCCTGCATCGAGAAC
>DAMAFT010000344.1:0-5279 GCA_031995805.1 Massilia sp. | reverse complement strand
AGGCCGGCGGCGGCGAGGGCGTGGCCCGAGGTCTCGACCAGGCCGCCGCTGCCGGCGCCGTTGCCGCGCGCGGAGATGCGGCCGCGCGCCGTGGTGGCGCCGTCCGACCACAACACGACCTTGCCGCCGCTGCCGTTCGCGTCCAGGCCGTCGGCACGGATCGATGCGCCCGCCGCCAGCACGGTCTGCCGCGCGCGGCGGGCGTCACCGCTGCCCTGCCAGTCGCCGCCGGCCAGCACCGTGCCGCCGGCCGCGCCGCTGGCGTCCACGCGCGCATCGCCTTCCAGGCGCACCTGCTCGCCCAGCAAGTGGATCGTGCCGCCGTCGGCGCCGCCGCTGCCGGCCGCGCTGGTGACGCTGCCTTCGCCCAGCACGGTGGCGCCGCCGGCCTTGAGCACGATCTTGCCGCCGGCGCCGCGCACCGCGCTGTCGGCGCTGACCAGGCCGCGCTGGTTGACCAGCGCGCCGTAGATGCCGATGCGTCCGCCCTGGGCGATCACCTGGCCCAGGTTGACGGCCCGGTCGGCGGGGGCCGACAGTACCACGTGCAGGTCCGGGTCGCCGGCGTCGACCAGCTGCACGCTGTGGCCGGCGGCCAGGACCACCTGGCCGTCCGGCGCGCTGACGATGCCGCGGTTCTCGACGTCCGGCGCGACCAGGTACACCTGGCCGCCGGACGGCGTGGCGATCGTGCCGTCGTTGCGCACCGCGCCGGTGCCACTGCCGGCGCCGGCCCGGAAGGTCTTCTTCCCGGCCAGGAAATCGGCATTCGAGACGTCCAGCGTCGATGCGACCAGGCCGTTCACGTCGACGCGCGCGCCCTGGCCGAACAGGATGCCGTTCGGGTTGATCAGGAATACCTTGCCGTTCGACTGCAGGGCGCCCAGGATGCGGCTCGGGTCCTGGCCCAGCACGCGGTTCAGTACCGCGCTGTCGCGGCTTTGCTGGATGAAGCGCGCGATCTCGCCCGCGCCGACGTTGAAGCTCTGCCAGTTGATGATGGTGCCGGGCGTGTTCGTGATCGAGAACACGTTGCCCTGCTGGGAAAAGCTGGCCTGGCCGGCCACCACCTGGGGCAGCGTCGGCGCCGCCTGGGCGCCCAGGTGGCAGGCCGCCAGCAGCAGCGCGCCGAGCTTGCGCGCCATGGAACGAATGGTCATGGGTGGATCCTCAATAAGCCAGGGTCATGCGCAGGTGCAGCTTGTTCCTGCTGGTGGCGTTCACCTGGCCGACGTGCACGGCGTGGCCGTAGTCGAGCTGCAGGCTGGCGTTGCCGGCGGCCGCGAAGCGCAGGCCCAGGCCGGCGCTGGAGATGCCCGCGCTGCGCAGTTCGCCGGGCAGCGCGTGGTGGCGCTCGCCCCAGGCCGCGTCGTAGAAGCCCAGCAGGCGGCACTGCCAGCCGGCGCGCCCGCACAGCTCGGGCGTGTACAGCTCGAGGTTGGCGACCGCGCCGGTGTCGGTGGCCAGGTCGCGCTCGCCGAAGCCGCGCACCGTGAAACTGCCGCCGGCGCCGAACTGCTCGCCCGGCACCAGCGCGTCGCCGCTGAGCTGGCCGTTGACCAGCGCCCTGCCCTGCCAGTCGCCGCCGAGCGCGCGCGACAGCACGCCGGCAAACCGCAGCATGGCGTAGCCGGCGCTGGCGCCGCTGCGCACCGCAGCGAAGTCGGATGCCGATCCGCGCGCGCCGCCCGGCACGTTGCGCAGCAGCGCCAGCGAGAACGCCGCTTCGCCGCCGTCCATGGCGTAGGTGCCGGCATAGGTCACGCTCAGCGGGCGCACGGTGACGTCGTTGCCGAAGTCCTGGCCGCCGAATACCACGCTGTTCTTGTAGGCCTTGACGTCGACGCCGTAGACCACGCGCGCATCCAGCCTGCCGCGGCGCGCCAGCAACTGGTTGTAGCGGGCGCCGTACACGCCGCCCTTGCCGCTCACCGCCAGGTTGAACAGGCCGGCGTTGACCGAGCCGGAATCGACGTTCGAATAGCTGGCGAACAGGTCGAGCGAATCGCCCTGCGCGTACAGCGGCACGTGGTAGCCGGCCGCCCATACGCCCACGCGGTCCGGATGCTGGCTGGTGGTGGTGTACTGCAGCGTGCCGACGTGGTCGCGGCCCCACAGGTTCGCGTGCTGCAGCAGCACGCCGGCATGGGTTTCGCCAGTCGCCTCGGTGCCGCTGTTGTCGACGTTGAGCATCACCTTCCACGGGCGCTCGTCCTCGACCTCGACGCGGGCGTCGATGTCGTCGCCGACGTCCGCGCCGGCGAGGTTGAGCTTGAGGCGCCGCGCCGGGTTCTCGTTGGCCAGGCGCAGGTTGGACGAGACGTCCTTCAGGTTCGGCGTCGCGCCCGGGCGCAGCGCCGGCAGCGCGGCGCGCACGTTGGCCTCGGAGACGTACTTGTTGCCGCCCACCTGCACCTGGCGGACGCGCGCCTGGATCACGTTCAGGCGCACCACGCCGCCCTCGAGCTCCTGCTCGGGCAACTGCACCGTGACCGTGTTCCAGCCACGCGCGTGGTACAGCGCCTCGAGCGCTTCCAGCGCGCGCTGCACGTCGCCGAAGTCGCGCGCGCGGCCGGCATGCGGCGCCAGCGCGGCCTGGACCTCGGCGGCGGGCAGCAGCGTGTTGCCGGCCACGTCGAAGCGGGCGATGTCGAAACGGACCTGGTCTGCGGCCGCGGCGCCCGCATTGTCGCCGCCCCCCTCCTGCGCGAAGGCCGCGCCGACGGCGGCGGCCAGCACCGATCCCGCAAGCAGGCGTGCGATCCGGTGTTTCATGTGTTTGCTGTGCATGACGTTCTTGTTATCCGGCCGCACGGTGCGGCGCCGGCCCACGGCGCATCGAGGTGCCCGGGCAAAATATCCCTGTGACCGGAAGTGTAAACATCTTTCACTTGCCAAGGAGTAAAAAAGTTGAAAATCCGCAATTTTTCATCCCGTGCGCCACGGGTGGCAGGCAAGTCGTTGCTGGCGCGAGACGCCGGCGCCGCCGGCTACGGTACGTTCGGTGCGGATGTTACTTGGTATCGAACGTAGTCACGCCATCCCAGCCGGCGCCGGGCGGCTCGGCGCGCCAGCGGGCGATGCGCGCGAGGTACAGGCGGTACAGCGCCACCGCCGGACGGGCCTGCGCCAGCGCCGCGATGCGCGCCTCGGCCCCATCCCAGTCCTGGGCGCGCACCAGCGCCAGCGCGGCGTCCCAGTCGCGCAGCTCGTCCAGCACGGCCGGGCCGACCGCGTCCAGCAGGCCGAGCGGCTCGTGGATCGCCACCGGTTCGTGCTTGCCCTTCACGCGCACCCGGTCCAGCTCGCGCCAGGCGAATTGCGGCGCCAGCGCGCGCGTGGCCGCGCCGGCCGCGATGCCGACGCCGTACACCTTGGTGATGCCCTCCAGGCGCGCGCCCAGGTTGACGGCGTCGCCCATCACGGTATAGGCGCGGCGGATGGCGGAACCCATGTCGCCCACGTGCATCGGGCCGGAATTGACGCCGATGCCGATCGCCAGCGCCGGCCAGCCGCGCGCGCGGAACTGCGCGTCCAGGCGCGCCGCGCTGGCCTGCATCAGGAGCGCGGTGGCCACGGCGCGCGCCGCGTGGTCGGGGAAGGCCACCGGCGCGCCCCAGAACGCCATCACGGCGTCGCCGATGTACTTGTCGAGCGTGCCCTGGTGGCTGGAGCGGATGTCCTCGGACATCGCGGTGAGGTACAGGTTGATGTACTCGCGCAGTTCCTTCGGCCCGAGGCCCTCGGAGATCGTGGTGAAGCCGCGCACGTCGACGAACATCACCGTCAGCTCGCGGCTCTCGCCGTCCATGCTGTAGGCTTGCGGGTCCTCGGCCATCCGCGCCACCAGTTCCGGCGCCACGTATTCGCCGAACCTGGCCACCAGCGCCCTGCCCTTGCGGAATTCGAACAGCCAGCTCCAGGCCAGGTTCAGCACGAACAGCAGCGCCACCAGCAGCAGGCAGGCGACCATGTCGAGCGCGATGTCCTGCACGCGGTACATGTAGAGGTTGAAGCCGGCCGCCAGCGCGAAGGCGCCGGCCGCCGCCAGCATCGCCGCCGCCGGGCCCAGCGCAGGCAGCAGCAGCGCCAGCACGGTCCCGAGCAGCAGCACCTGCACCATCTCGAGCGCCAGCGCGTAGTCGGGCCGGCTCTTGAAGCGGCCGTCGAGGATCGATTTGATCACGTTGGCGTGCACCTCGACGCCGGGATAGGTGGCCGACACCGGCGTGGCGCGCAAGTCCATCAGTCCGGGCGCGGTGGTCCCGACCAGCACGATGGCCCCTTCCAGCACGCCGGCCGGCGCGCGGCCGGCCAGCACGTCGGCCGCCGGGACGTAGCGGAACGCCCCGCCCTGCGGGCCGCCGCTGCCGCGGAACTGCACCTGCGCCAGCAGGCCGTAGCCGGCCGGGATGCGCCGCTCGCCGCCTGGTCCGAACAGGCTGATCGCCTCGGCGCCGCCGGATGCGAGCGCGGCGTCGGACGCCGCCCCGGCGCCGCCGTAGGGCAGGATGCGCTCGGTCTTCAGGTAGACGGCGGCGGTGGCCAGCGCCAGCGTCGGATAGTAGCCATCGCCGATGCGCTGCAGCAGCGAGCTCGATCGCACCAGGCCGTCGGCATCCGCTTCCACGGTGAAGCTGCCCGCCGTGCGCGCGGCCTCCTGCAGGCGCGCGATATTGGCCTCGTAGCCGTCGGCGCCGTAGGCGACCAGCTCGCGCCCGCCCAGGTCGGCCACGGTGAAGGCCGGCGCCGGCAACGTGCCCTTGGCGATGCCGGACGCCAGGTTATAGCCGAGCACCACCGGCCGCCCGGCCAGCGCGCGCGCGAACCGGCCGTCGTAGTCGAGCGCCGGCTGCAGCGCCTGCAGGCGGCGCTGCAGGTCCGGCACGTCCTTCAGCTCGCGCCGCGCCAGGCCGTCCAGCACGGCGTAGCCGGAACTGGTGTCGGGTTCGGGGAAGGAGACATCGAAGCCGATCGCCGCCGCGCGGTACTGCCCGGCGAGCCGGTCCACCAGCCGCGCCAGCTTGTCGCGGCTCCATGGGAAGCGGCCGACCTCGGCCAGGCTGTGCGTGTCGATGTCGACGATGACGATGCGCCGGTCGAGCACCGGCGCCTCCAGGCGCATGCGCATGTCGCCGACGATGGTGTCCTGGCGCGCGATGGCGTCGCTGCTCCACACGCCCATCGTGTACAGCAGTGCCGCCAGCACCAGCGCCAGGCCCGGCGTCCAGCGCATCCAGTATCTCGACCCATACCTGCGCAGCGCCGCGCGCCCGCGT
>DAMAFT010000343.1:0-5280 GCA_031995805.1 Massilia sp. | reverse complement strand
GGTTAAGGCGAGATTGGGCCCCATCCCCGGAAAGCAAGCCATATGAAAAAAGCGCTGATCACAGGGGTTACCGGGCAGGACGGGTCGTACCTGGCCGAACTGTTGCTGGAAAAAGGCTATGAAGTGCACGGTATCAAGCGGCGCGCCTCGCTGTTCAATACCGGTCGCATCGACCATATCTACCAGGACCCGCATGCCGAGAACCCGCACTTCTTCCTGCACTACGGCGACCTGAGCGATACCTCGAACCTGAACCGCATCCTGTGCGAGATCCGGCCCGACGAGGTCTACAACCTGGGGGCGATGAGCCATGTGGCGGTGTCGTTCGAGTCGCCCGAATACACGGCCGACGTCGACGGCCTCGGCACCCTGCGCCTGCTCGAGGCGATCCGTTTCCTCGGCCTGGAAAAGCAGACGCGCTTCTACCAGGCGTCCACGTCGGAACTGTACGGCCTGGTGCAGGAAGTGCCGCAGCGCGAGACGACGCCGTTCTATCCGCGCAGCCCGTATGCGGTGGCCAAGTTGTACGCGTACTGGATCACAGTTAATTACCGCGAGGCTTATGGGATGTATGCCTGCAACGGCATCCTGTTCAACCACGAATCCCCGCGCCGGGGCGAGAACTTCGTGACGCGCAAGATCACCCGGACGCTCGCCAACATCGCGCATGGCCTGGAGTCGACGCTCTACCTCGGCAACCTGGATGCGCTGCGCGACTGGGGCCATGCGCGCGACTACGTGGAAATGCAGTGGCTGATGCTGCAGCAGGAGGCGCCGGAAGATTTCGTCATCGCCAGCGGACACCAGCACTCGGTACGCACGTTCGTCGACATGGCGGCGTCCGAGCTCGGCATCGAACTGCGCTGGGAAGGCGAGGCAACCGGGGAGCGCGGCATCGTCGCCGCCGTCGACCGCGAGCGCTGCCCCGACATCCGTCCCGGCAGCGCCATCGTGGCGGTCGACCCCGCGTACTTCCGGCCGGCGGAGGTCGAGACCCTGCTGGGAGATGCCGGCAAGGCGCGCGCATCCCTCGGCTGGAAACCGCGCACCGCGTTCGCCGACATGGTGCACGAAATGGTCGCGCACGACCGCGAGCTGGCCCGGCGCATGAAGCTGTTCAGGTCGAACGGCTAGCCCACGCATCCAAGGACAACGCCATGAACACGAGTCAACCACGCATCTACGTCGCCGGCCACCGCGGGCTGGTCGGATCCGCCATCGTGCGCGCCCTGCGGGCACGCGGCCATACGGATATCGTCACGCGCAGCCACGCCGAGCTCGACCTGACCGACCAGGCGGCGGTCCGGGATTTCTTCAGCGCCGGGCACATCGACCAGGTCTACCTCGCCGCGGCGCGTGTCGGCGGCATTCATGCCAACAATACCTATCCCGCCGAGTTCATCTACAACAACCTGATGGTGCAGTCGAACGTCGTCCACCAGGCATGGCGCTGCGGGGTCGGGAAGCTGCTGTTCCTGGGCTCGTCGTGCATCTATCCCCGCCTGGCCGACCAGCCGATCCGCGAGGACTACCTGATGAGCGGCAGCCTCGAACCCACCAACGAACCGTATGCGATCGCCAAGATCGCCGGGATCAAGCTGTGCGAGAGCTACAACCGCCAATACGGCACCGACTACCGCAGCGTCATGCCGACCAACCTGTACGGCCCGGGCGACAACTACCATCCGCAGGACAGCCACGTCATCCCGGCCATGCTGCGCCGCTTCCACGAAGCCAAGTGCGCCGACGCCGACGAGGTGCCGATCTGGGGCAGCGGCAGGGCCATGCGCGAATTCCTGTACGTCGACGACATGGCCCAGGCCAGCGTCCACGTCATGCAGCTCGACGGTGCGACGTACCGCGCGCACACGGCGCCGATGCAGTCGCACGTCAACGTCGGCATCGGGCGCGACATCACCATCGCCGCGCTGGCGCGGCTGGTCGGCGACACGGTCGGCTACGCGGGCCGGATCGTGTTCGACACGGCCAAGCCGGACGGCGCGCCGCGCAAGCTGCTCGACGTCGCGAAGCTGGAATCGCTCGGCTGGACCGCCTCCACGCCGCTGGAACAAGGCTTGCGCCTGGCCTACGCGGCGTTCCTGGACACGCGCGACGCCGCGCCGCGCCCGTCCGCGCTGGCGGACGGCTGAACCGCTGCCAGGGGACCATCCGATGAGACCGAGAACCGCCATGCCTGGCGAACAATCGATGCCGCCGGCCGGCGCCCGCAGCGACGGCGACCTGCGCGCCTACGTCGCGTTCCTGCTCGAGCAGCGCTGGCTGATCGCGACGGTGGCGGCCGGCGTGGTGCTGGCCGGCGCCGTGTACGCGGGCGCCATCGCGCCGCAATACGAGTCGAACCTGGTCATCCGGACCGAGGAGCCGAGTCCGACGGCCGCGCGGAATATCCTGAGCGAGGCCGACGCCCTGTTCGAGACGAAGAAAGCGGTGACGGCGGAAATCGAGCTGCTGCGTTCGCGCATGGTCATCACGCCCGCCGTCGAGCGCCTGCGCCTCGACGTCGACGTGGCCCCGGTCCGCCTTCCCCTCGCGGGGCACTGGCTCGACGGTGCCGCCGGCGAGCGTTTCCCCATGCCGGGCCTGGCGCGGTTCGGGTGGCAGGTCGGCGCGGCCGGCCGCGTCGACGTCGGCGCCTTCGACCTGCCGGACGCGCTGCTCGGCCACCCGTTCGCGCTGGTCGCCCTGGGCGCCGGGTCCTACCGCCTGGAAGACGGCAGCGGCGGCGCCTGGACCGGACAGGCCGGACAGCCGCTGCTGTCGCGCACCGCGCGCGGCGACGTGCGCCTGCTGGTCGAGCGCATCGACGCCGCGACCGGCGCCCGCTTCGCGCTGACGCGACTGGCGCGCCAGGCCGTGGTGGCGGCCGTCCAGAAAGGCCTGTCGGTAACGGAACTGGGCAAGCAATCGGGCGTCATCGAACTGCGCCTGCAGGGCGACGATCCGGTCCGGGTGCGCGACACGCTCGACGCGATCGGCCAGGAATACCTGCGTCAGAACGCCGCCCGTTCCGGCGCCCAGGCGGAGCGCGCGCTGGCATTGCTGGACCGGCGCCTGCCCGCGCTGAAAAGCGCGCTGGAGGACGCGGAAAACCGCTACAACCAGTTCCGGCTGCGCAACGGCACCGTCGACCTGAACGAAGAGACGAAGATCGGGCTGCAGCGCGCGGCGGCGGCCCGCGTGAAACGTGCCGAGACGGAACAGCGGCGCAACGAGCTGTCCACGCGCCTGGGAGACAATCACCCGGCCATTGCCGGCCTGGACCGGCAACTGGCCGACATCGACGCCGACATCCGCAGCGGCGCCGCTCCGCTGCATGCGCTGCCGCTGCTCGAGCAGGAAGAAGCGCGACTCCTGCGCGACGTCAAGGTCAATGCGGAACTGTATGGCTCCTTGTCGAACGCGGCCCGGCAACTACGCATCCTTGCGCTCGGCAAGGCCCCCGGCGCGGCCCTGGTGGACGGCGCGCTGCTGCCCGACAGGCCGGTCAAGCCGAACCGGCCGCTGATCCTGTTCGCCGCCGCCGTGGCGGGCATGGTGCTGGGCATGACTGCCGCGTTGCTGCGGCGCGCGCTGCGCGCGGGGATCCACAGCGTCGACCGCCTCGAGCAGGCGCTTGGCGAACGCGTGGTCCTGGCGAACATACCGCACAGCGACAAGCAGGCGCACTTTTCCGGCAAGCCGGGCCGCGGCGCCATCCCGCTGCTGGCGACGGCGGCGCCGGGCGACCCGGCGGTCGAAGCCCTGCGCGCCCTGCGCACCGCGCTGCAGTTCGCGCTGCCCGGTTTCCGCAACAATATCGTGATGATCACCGGACCGACCGCGGGACTGGGCAAATCCTTCGTGGCGGCGAACGCCGCCGCCATCAGCGCCGCCGGCGGCAGGAAGACGCTGCTGATCGACATGGACATGCGCAACGGCGAGCTGCACCGGTATTTCGGGATGGAGCCGGGCCATGGGCTGTACGAAGTCGTGACCGGTGCGCCGGGCTGCGAGCGCAGCATCCGCTACGGCGTACTGGACAACCTCGACTTCGTGCCCGCCGGCGCCGCCGGCGCGTACGCGGGCGAACTGCTGGTGCTGCCCTGTTTCGACGCCTGGCTGGACGCGATCGGCGCGCGCTACGACCTCGTCGTCGTCGATGCGGCGCCGATCCTGGCGGTCGCCGACGCCGCCATCGTCGGCGCCCGCGCCGGTGCCGTGCTGGTGGTCGCGCGCGCCGGCGTGACGACCGAGCGCGAGCTGGCAGAAGCCGTGCGGCGGCTGAACCAGGCGGGGATCGCGCCCGACGGGGTCCTGTTCAACGACGCCAGGCTGGCACGCGCCGCCCCGGAGTACCAGTACCGCACCGCACGTTCCGGGCGTATCGCCCGCCACGCGTGAACCGTCCCCGACGACAAGGATCGCGCATGCAAGGCACACCGACCGAACCACCCCGCCCGCACCACGCCGGGCCGCGCTCGCCGGCCTCCGGCTGGCAGGCGCTGAAGTGGAGCTATCTGGGCAACGCGGCGCGCGGCGGCGCGCAGTTCGCCATCGGCATCCTGCTCGCGCGCATGCTCGGCCCCGGCCCGTTCGGCACCATCGCACTGGCCTGGATGGTCGTCGGGCTGGGTCGCCTGTTCGCCGACCTGGGGTTCGGCGCCGCCCTCGTCCAGCGGCCACGGCTGTCCAGCGTCGAACTGCGCTTCATCGTCACCTGGCAGGCCGTGTTCGCGCTGCTGCTGGCGGCAGGCGGGATGCTGGCGTCCGACGCGCTGGCCGCCGCATTCCGCCAGCCGCAGGCGGGTCCCGTGCTGCGCGCCATGTTCCTCCTGTTCCTCGTCGACTGTCCGGGACAAGCGTCGGCGGCGCTGCTGCGCCGCGCCATGCATTTCAAAAGGGTGCAGCAGATCGGCGTCGCCACCTACCTGGCCGGGTACGTGGGCGTCGGCATACCGGCCGCCTGGCTCGGCTGCGGCGTCTGGAGCCTGGTCGCCGCGCAACTTGCGCAGTCGCTGCTGGCCAGCGTGCTGCTGCTGCGCGCCGCGCCGCTGCCGCTGCGCCCCTGCCTGCGCTGCGCCACGCCGGGCCTGGCCGGCTTCGGCGCGAAGGTCGCCGTCGCCAACCTCAGCAGCTGGACCATCGGCAACCTGGATACCGCGCTGGTCGGCCGCGCCTTCGGCGCCGTCGAGCTGGGCCTCTACAGCCGCGCCCTGAACCTGCTGGCCACCCCGATGAGCATCGTCGCCACGGGCTTCCAGGGCGTGCTGTTCGCCGCCT
>DAMAFT010000342.1:0-5309 GCA_031995805.1 Massilia sp. | reverse complement strand
GATGATGATGCCGACCAGCACGGCCAGCACCGATGCGGCGAACAGCAGGGTGATGTTGTGGAAGCAGAAGTCCTGGATGCGTTGCTGGCGCATGGTATTGCGCAGCGCCTCGTGCCGGGCCTCCTCCTGCTGGGCGGCAGCCCGGGCGGCGGCGTCGGCGATGATCGCGGATTGTCCGTTCATGTTTTCGTTCAATTTATTACCCGGAAGTAGAAACGCGCCGCTCCCGCCTTCCCGACCTCGCCGGCCGGGAGGGTGGGAGCCGCGCTACCCACGGATCGTGGATGGGATTACCAGACGGCCTTGCCCGAAGCGTCCTTCAGGTTGGTCTTCCAGGCGGCTTCGACCAGCTTGGTGACCGATTCCGGCATCGGCACGTAGTCCAGCTCGGTAGCGGCGCCGGCGCCGTTCTTGAACGCGTAGTCGAAGAACTTCAGCACTTCCTTGCCCTTGGCGCCGTCGGCCTGCGACTTGTGCATCAGGATGTAGGAGGCGCCGGTGATCGGCCAGGCAGCCTTGCCCGGCTGGTCGGTCAGCACGACGGCCATGCCCGGGGCCTTGGCCCAGTCGGCGTTGGCGGCGGCGGCCTTGAAGGCGTCGTCGTCCGGCTGCAGGAAGGCGCCGTCCTTGTTCTTCAGCTGGGTGTGCGACATCTTGTTCTTCTTCGAGTACGCCCATTCCACGTAGCCGATCGAACCCTTGATGCGCTGGACGTTGGCGGCGACGCCGTCGTTACCCTTGCCGCCCACGCCGACGGCCCACTTGACCGCGGTGCCGGCGCCGATCTTGGTCTTGAAGTCGGCGTTGCTCTTCGACAGGAAGTCGGTGAACAGGAACGAGGTGCCCGAGCTGTCGGCGCGGTGCACGACGGTGATGTCGTCGGCCGGCAGCTTGACGCCCGGGTTCAGCGCAGCGATCGCCTGGTCGTTCCACTTGGTGATCTTGCCCAGGTAGATGTCGGCGACGACCGGGCCGGTCAGCTTCAGCTGGCCCGGGGTGACGCCTTCGAGGTTGACGACGGTCACGACACCGCCCATGATGGCCGGGAACTGGACCAGGCCGGCTTCTTCGAGCTCGGCGGCCTGCAGCGGCATGTCGGATGCGCCGAAGTCGACGGTCTTGGCCTTGATCTGCTTGATGCCCGCGCCCGAGCCGACCGACTGGTAGTTCAGGCCGTTGCCGCTGGATTTCTTGTACATCTCCGCCCATTTGGCGTAGATCGGATACGGGAAGGTGGCGCCCGCACCGGTGATGTCCGCGGCCAGGGTCGCGGTGCTCGCGAAGGTGGCGGTGGTACCGATGATGATGGAGGCCAGCAGTTGCTTCATGCGCATATCAAGTCCTTTGGTTAGGTAGGTGACACGTTTGATGCTGCGCAGTGTATCGATCCAATATGACCGCTTTATGACAACGGTGACATATTCGCATGACGCCTTTTTGATCATCGCGCGAAGCGCAAACCCGTGTCACACGACACCACCGGGATGTCACATTCATCCTGCGCACGAGGCCGTTTCCCTATGGACGAGCCATGCCTGGCGCATGAAAAGGAACCCCTTGTAAATACGATTCCATCTGCTACCTTGGAAGCATCGCCACTTCCATGAGGGTTCGCGCAACGGCGTTTGATGTCATGCTGGTCAGTCTTTTCATTACAGGCGTGCTGGGGGGAATTGCCGGCCTGCTTCTCTGCGACGTCATCGGAGAAGCACGCGGGAGCCACGGCAAGTTGAAAGATCGCTATCACGAATAGCATGCAGGGCCAAGGGTCCGGAATGAAAAAAGCGGCGATGTCCGTGAGGGACACCGCCGCTTTTTCGCGCCGCGCCGGCATGCCGGCGGACGCGACGTCAGCGCAGGAAGCGCGACAACTGGCTCATCGCGGTCAGGTCGAGGCTCACGAACTGGAACCCGACCTTGAACTCGTCGCCGCTGAAGATGCAGTACATGACCTTGGCGCGCGCATGCAGCGGCGTCGGCCTGCCGTCGACCAGCAGGTCGAGGCTGACCTGGCCGGACTGGCCGGCCTGCAGCGGATGCGGCACGGTGAGGCTGACGCCGTTGCTGCCGATGTCGCTGGTACGAGCCGGCAGCGGCGCCTGGCCATCCATCGCCACGATGGCTTTTACCTTCAAAATCTTGCGGGCTGTTTTCCTTTGATCTGTAACCACGGTTGCCTTGTGATGCTTGTAACAAACAGGGCTCGCATTATAGGGTCAAAAGAAAACGTTCGTATTTCCCCGCATCAATTGATAAGTAACAAAAAGTAGCAGGCATGCCCATGCATTGCCGATGGGCCGGATAGTCAGTCGAGTTCGCGCAACTTGCTGAACGCCTCGTCGATGCGCTCCACGGCGACGATGGTCATCCCCTCGATCTTTTGCTTCGGTGCATTCGCCTTCGGCACCATGGCGATCGAGAAGCCCAGCTTGGCCGCCTCGCGCAGGCGTTCCTGGCCACGCGGCGCCGGACGGATCTCGCCGGCCAGGCCCACTTCGCCGAACACGACCAGGCCGCGCGGCAACGGCTTGTTGCGCATCGACGAGTTGATCGCCAGCAGCACCGCCAGGTCGGCCGCCGGCTCGGCGATCTTGACGCCGCCGACGGCATTGATGAACACGTCCTGGTCGAACGCGGCGATGCCGGCATGGCGGTGCAGCACGGCCAGCAGCATGGCCAGGCGGTTCTGCTCCAGGCCCACCGACAGGCGGCGCGCGTTCGGCAGGTGGCTGGCGTCGACCAGCGCCTGCACCTCGACCAATAGCGGCCGCGTGCCCTCCTGCGTCACCATCACGCACGAACCCGGCACCTGGCTGTCATGCTGCGACAGGAACAGGGCGGACGGGTTCGATACCCCTTTCAAGCCCTTTTCCGTCATCGCGAACACGCCCAGCTCGTTGACGGCGCCGAAGCGGTTCTTGATGGCGCGCACCAGGCGGAAGCTGCTCTGCGTATCGCCCTCGAAGTACAGCACGGTATCGACGATGTGCTCGAGCACGCGCGGACCGGCCAGCGCGCCCTCCTTCGTCACGTGGCCGACCAGGATGATCGTGATGCCGGTCTGCTTGGCCACGCGCGTGAGCTGGGCCGCGCACTCGCGCACCTGGCTGACCGAACCGGGGGCCGATGTCAGCGCGTCCGAGTACAGGGTCTGGATCGAGTCGATCACGGCGACCTCGGGCTTCAGGTCGGCCAGCGTGCCGAGGATCTTTTCCAGCTGGATCTCGGCCTGCAGTTTGAGGTCCCTGGCCTCGACCTGCAGGCGCCTGGCGCGCAGCGCGATCTGGGCGCCGGACTCCTCGCCCGACACATATAAAGTGTTGCGCGCCGCGGCCAGGTTGGCCAGCGCCTGCAGCAGCAGCGTCGACTTGCCGATGCCGGGGTCGCCGCCGATCAGCACGACGCCGCCCGCGACCAGGCCGCCGCCCAGCACGCGGTCGAATTCCTCGATGCCGGTGCCGAAGCGCGGCACGTCGATCGCCTCGATGTCGGCGAGCGAGAGCACCGGCGCCGTCTGCGCCAGCGCCTTGTGGTGGGTGGCCTGCGACATGCGGTTCAGGCCCTGGGACTCGACCTGCTCGGTCATGGTGTTCCAGGACTTGCAATCGCCGCACTGGCCGGTCCAGCGGCTGGCGACGGCGCCGCAATCGCTGCACACGAAACTGGTACGTGGTTTTGCCATGGTTCCTATCTATATATATCTCGGCACGACGCGGAGATTCGTTTCAATCGCAGCCGAGGCGGCCCTCGTCCACCCGCACGCGCGCGGCCAGCGCGCACATCAACTCGTAGCCGATGGTGCCGGCGCCCTGCGCCACCTCGTCGATCGGCAGGCCGTCGCCCCACAGCGTCACCTTGCTGCCGACGCGGGCGTTCGCGACCGGCGTCAGGTCGACGGTCATCATGTCCATCGAGACCCGGCCGACCAGGCGCGTGCGCCGGCCCTCGACCAGCACCGGCGTGCCGTGCTCGGCGTGGCGCGGGTAGCCGTCGGCATAGCCGCAGGCGACCACGCCGATCGTCATCGGGCCCTCGGCCTGGAAGCGGCTGCCGTAGCCGACGCTGTCGCCGGCCTCGATGTGCTGGATGCCGATGATCTCGGAGCGCAGCGTCATCGTCGGCAGCAGGCCGTAGTCGGCGGCCGTGCGCCCGCCCGGGGTGCCGCCGTACAGCATGATGCCGGGACGGGCCCAGTCGTTGCGCAATTCCGGATCGACGCCGCTCAGCAGCTCGGCCTGGTGCAGTACCCCGCCCGAGTTGGACAGGCTGCGCTCGCCCTCGATACCGTCGGCGCCCAGGCGGAAGCGCCGCACTTGCTCGCCGATCGACAGGCGCGGATGCTCCAGTTCGTCGGCATTCGCGAAGTGGGTCATCAGCGTGATGTTGCGGATGCCGGGGATGGCGCGCAGGCGCTGGTAGGCCGCGCGGAATTCCTCGGGCCGGAAGCCCAGGCGGTTCATGCCGGTATTCATCTTGAGGTGCACGTCGACCGGGCGGTACAGCTGCGTGTATTCGAGCATCTTGACCTGCTCGATGCAGTGCACGGTGCTGTTGATGTTGTGCTCGGCCAGCAGCGGGATGTCGGTGGCATCGAACACGCCCTCCAGCAGCAGGATCGGCTTGATCCAGCCGAGCTCGCGCAGGCGCAGCGCGTTGTCCGTCTCGATCAGCGCCAGGCCGTCGGCCTGGGCGAAGCCGCGCACGCCCCGCTCCAGCCCGTGGCCGTAGGCGTTCGCCTTGACCACCGCCCACAGTTTCGAGGTCGGCGCGCAACTGCGCGCGCGGTCCAGGTTGCGCTGCATGGAATCGAGGTGGATGGTGGCGTGCAAGGGGCGTGGCATGGCGTGCAGGTGGGGACGGATCCCGCGAACGAAAGGATTATTTTACTACCGGCAGTGAAAAGCGGTATTGTCGATTCCTTGGGCTACGCGTTCTTTCATGGTATAAAGCAACCCACACTTTGTTTTTAGAACGTCTCGAATGAATCGTGGTTTTTATACCATCATGGCGGCGCAGTTTTTTTCGTCGCTGGCGGACAATGCGCTGATATTCGTCGCGATCGGTCTGCTGACGGCGATGAAGGCCCCGGCGGAACTCACGCCGCTGCTGAAATTGTCGTTCGTGCTGTTCTACGTGCTGCTGGCCGCCTTCGTCGGCGCCTTCGCCGACTCGAAGCCCAAGGGCCGCGTGATGTTCAACGCCAACCTGATCAAGGTGTTCGGCTGCAGCCTGATCTTCTTCGGCGCCCACCCGCTGGTCGCCTGCGCGGTGGTCGGCTTCGGCGCCGCCGTGTATTCTCCCGCCAAGTA
>DAMAFT010000341.1:0-5310 GCA_031995805.1 Massilia sp. | reverse complement strand
ATGCTGCAGTGAGACGCGTTCGCCGCGCTGACCCATGTTGAAGGCGTGGTCGGTGTCGGCATACAGGTGCAGTTCCGCCGAGACTCCCGATGCGACCAGCTGCTGGTACAGCTTGAGGGCGGGAGGCATGCAGCAGCTGTCCTTCGAGCCGGCCGCAATGAAGGCCGGCGGCGCCTTGTCCGCGGCGTTCGCCGGCGAACCCAGCGGACCCGGATAGATGAGCACCTGGAAGTCTGGCCGCGCACTGAGCTTGTCGACGGCATCGCGCACCGCCGGCGCCGCCGGTTCCGGATTGTCCGCCACCAGCGACACCAGTTCGCCGCCCGCCGAGAAGCCCATCACGCCCACGCGCTGCGGGTCGATGCCATACTCGGCCGCATGCGCGCGTACCCAGCGCACCGCGCGGCGCAGGTCGGCCGCCGCGTCGCGCTCGATGTCGTAGCCGGATCCCGGGTCGCGCGCCAGCCGGTACTTCAACACGAAGGCCGAGACGCCGATGCGGTTCAGGGTCTTGGCCGCCACCATGCCCTCGTTCTGGAACACGAGCATGCGGTGGCCGCCGCCCGGCACGATGACGACGGCGGCGCCGTTCGCATGGCGCGGATCGGCGCGCGCCACGGTGAGCGACGGGTCGTGGATGTTGCTGAAGTAGACGCCGTCGGCGACTTTTTCCGCCTCGCCGCGGCGCTGTTCGGAACCGGGTGCGCCGTCCGGCCACAGCTTGACCACGGGCGCCGCGGCCTGTTGCTGGGCGCAGGCTGCGCTGCAGGCCAGCGCCAGCAGCAGGGGAGCGAAGAGTCGTTTCATGGCCGGTTCAGATCCTGGTGGAATACAGGCTGTGGTGGGTCAGGATGAACAGCGTGCGCTTGTCCGCTCCGCCGAAGATCAGTTGCAGCGGGCGTTCCGGCACGTCGATGCGGGCCACCGGCTCCATGGCGTCCTGGCCGTACACGAACACCTGGCCGTTGGCGACGTAGACCTTGCCGTCCGGGCCCACCGCCGCGCTCTCGCCGCCGCGATTGGCGACCATCTTCAGGTCGCCGATGGCGCCGCCGGCCTGGAGCAGGCCGCTGAAGGTGCGGTTTTCCGAGCCGTTGGTGAACACCACGCGTTCGCCCACGCGGCCGTAGGTGAAGCCGTGCGTGTCCAGCGTGTCGGACCAGCGGTAGCCCATGTGGTCGGGCGGTCCCTGGCGCAGCACGCGGAAGGCCGGCAGCACCAGGCTGCCGTCCGGCGACACGTATTCGCGCGCCTTGGGCAGCGCGACGTCGCGCGCGAACATCCCGGCCAGCGTGGTGAACTCGTAGGTCTTCGGATCGATCTGGTCCTGGAATTCGCCGTTCTGCCAGAAGTTGACGGGGATCGCGACCCGGGCGCCGGCGCGCTGCGCGGCCGGCGTCGGCGGGATCATCGCGATCTCGGTGCCCGGCGTGCCCGGCTTGAAGGCGTACACGCTGGCTTCCTTGCCGTGCGAGGACAGCACCATCACGTTGCCGGCACCGTCGACGGCCAGGTTGACCGGGTCCAGCGGCGCGTCGCGCACGACCACCAGTCCTTCGTCCTTGCTCCAGCTGTAGATGCGCTTGAAGTGGCGGTCGACGAAGTACAGCTTGCCCTGCGCATCGACGGCGGCGCCGGCGATCGAATAGAAATCGCCTTCCAGTTTATCCACTTTCGCCTGCGCGGCCGGCGCACTGGCCTGCTTGCCGCTGTAGTCGAGCACCGCGAACTCGCGCTCGCGCACTTCCAGCTTCGTCTTCGTATCGACGATGGCGTTCTCGTACGGGTACTTGGAGGCGCGCAGGTAGGTCGCGCAGCCGTTCTCGTCGCATGTGGCGAAACCGCTCTCGCCGTTCACGTGCACGTTGCGGAAGCGGATGTCGCTGGAATTCGTGATGCGCACGGCGGCCGGCATCGGCTTGATCGAGCGGGTCACGCGGTAGCCGTGGTAATTGGCGAACAGCAGGTTCTTCGAGTTGCGGATCTCCAGCGAGACCGAGTCCATGCCGTCGCGCACCTCTTCCTCGGTCTGCGGCGCCAGGAAGGTCCAGTTCTCGACGCCGTCCAGCACGATCTCGGCGCGGATGTGGTGCTCGGCCGAGAGTTCCAGGACGCGTCCCGGCGTCTTGGTGTTGGTGACGTAGAAGCCGGCCTGCGCATAACCGCTCGGCGACCAGATGCCGCTGAAGGTGCCGCCGCCGCCGTCCGTCACCCACACGCTCGGGTACTGGCGGTCCCAGTACGCCGTGGTGTCGAATTTCGCATCCTTCTTGTACGGGTCGGCGCGGCTGCCGTCGTACAGGCGGGTGCCGTGGCCGCCCTGGATGCGCACGTCGTCCACCAGCGAGTGTTCGCCGGCGCGCCACAGCAGCGCCACCGCGCGGTTGTTGATCTCGCCGGTCGCGAGGCCGATGCCGGACACGATGCCTTCGCCGCCGCGCGCGCTCTCCAGCAGCGCCTTGGGGCTGTCGACGCCCTGGAATTTCGGTGAGCCGTTCGGCAGCAGCAGCTGGGTCAGGCCCGGGTGCAGGGCGATGATCACGGTGTCCGGCCGCATGCGGATGGTGTCGTTGACGACGTAGAAGCCCAGCGGCAGGTAGACCACGCGATTGGCGTCGATCGCTTTCTGGATCGCCGCCGTGTCGTCGGTCGTGCCGTCGCCTTTCGCGCCGTACGCGTGCACGTTGGCCCACTCCTTCGAGGCCGGCAGCGGGCGCAGGGCGCGTGTCGTCGTCGGGTTCGCAGGCAGCGCAGCCGTCTTGTAATGGGTCGAGAAGGTGCCCGGCTCGCCCATCTGCCTGACGAACAGGCCGTAGTTGAATTCGCTGACGGCGTAGTCGCGGCCCTTGCCCGCCAGCGTCTTGCCGCTGTCGCGGAAGCGCACGAAGGTCGGCACATTGCGTGCGATGGCATTCTCCAGGCCGACCTGGGTATAGACATTGTCTTCGTTGCTGACGATGAGCGCGGCCTTGCTGACGTTCTCGAAGCGCACGTCCTTGCCCCACAACCAGTCGCCATAGCCACGGTTGATCTCGACGCCGACCGGGGTGTCCTTGATTTCCGTGTTGATCATCGTGAGGCTGGCTTCATGCTCGCGGATCGCGGCGTCGCGCTGGCCCTCGAATGTCGAATCCATCAGGGTGAACTGCCAGGCCGGCGAGGTCTTTTCGCTCAGGATGCCGTAGCGGCCGCCGTAGAAGCGCAGGTTGTAGGCCACGTTGCCGACCTGGTAGACGCCGGCCAGGCCGGAACCCAGGTGGAAATCGATATGGCTCAGGTTCGAGTGCTGGGCCGTGTGCATGCGCACCGCGGCCGCGGCCGGGTTGCCGTCCTTGATCTCGAAGTCGACGTTCGACAGCGCCGAATAGAAGGTCGAGGAGTTGGCGTTACGGACCGCCTTGCCTTCCTCCGCGCTGAACGGCACCGCGCTCGGCACCGGCATCGGCACCTTGCCGACGCTGTACTGGTCGCCGCCGGTGAAGATGACCATATTGGCCACGCCCTTTTGGTAGCCGGGCGTGTTCTCGGCCAGCACGAACACGGGACGGGTCGGTCCGACGCCATACAGGCGCACGGCCAGCGGAATCAGCAGCGAGCGGGTAATGCGATAGCGGCCCGAGGGCAGAAACACGATGCCGCCCTGGCTTTTGTTGGCGGCGGCGTCCAGCGCTTGCTGGATCGCGGCCGTGTCGTCGGCCTGGCCGTCACCCGTGGCGCGTACCACGACGGCGCGTGGGTCTTCGGGCATGGTCTGGTAGGCCGAGATGGAGGCGGCGTTCGCGGCGCCGGCCAGCAGGAACGACAGCGCGAGAAGGCGCGGAAATACGGAAAGAGTTGTCATCATTGATCTTTTCCTCAGCTATTGTAGAAACAGCGACAGAAGCATCACGAACAGCAGGCCGAACACGCCCACCAGGGTCTCCATCAGGGTCCAGGAGCGGAAGGTATCCTTCAGGGACAAGCCAAAATATTCCTTGAACATCCAGAAGCCGGAATCGTTGACGTGGCTGCACATCAGGCTTCCCGCGCCGATGGCCAGCACCATCAGGTTCGGGTCGACGCCCGAGCTGTGCACCAGCGGCGCCACGATGCCGCCGGCCGTCACGCCCGCGACCGTGGCCGATCCGAGGCAGATGCGGATCACCGTCGCAACCGACCATCCCAGCACCAGCGGCGGCACCGGAAGGCTGGACAGCAGCGCACCGAGATCGGCGCTGACGCCCGACTCCACCAGCACCTGCTTGAGCGCGCCGGCGCCGGCGATGATCAGGAGGATCGGCGCGATCTCGCGCATCGCCTCCGCCGGGCCCTGCATCACGGCGGAAAAACGCCGCCCCTGCGCCAGGCCCAGCGTCCAGATGGCGACCAGGTACGAGACCAGCATCACCACCAGCGGATTGGCGAGGAACGACAGGCTGCCGTTCAGGTCGGGCCGCGCCATCATGAGCACCGTCGTCGCCCCCAGCAGCAGCACCGGCAACAGCGCGGTGGCGAAGCTGTTGAAGACGCCCGGCAGTTCTTCATCCTGCAGCGCGCGACCGTCCTGGAACATGGCCGCCGGTTGCGCCTGCACATGGCGCAGCGACAGCGCGAACACCGGTCCGGCGATGATCAGGGTCGGTATCGCCACCACGATCCCGTACAGCAGGGTAGTGCCCATGTCGGCGTGGATCGCCGAGACCAGCGCCACCGGTGACGGATGCGGCGGCAGGAAGCCGTGCGCGATCGACAGCCCGGCCAGCAGCGGGATCCCGAGCGCCACCGCCGGCCGGCCCGATTGCCGCACCAGCGAAAAGATCAGCGGCACCATCAGCACGAAGCCGACGTTGTAGTACAGCGGCAGGCCGACCACGAAGCCGGTGACGGTCATCGCCACCGGGATCCGGGCCGGCCCCATCCGGTCGACCAGGCTGCCGGCGATGCGCCGGGCGGCGCCGCTGTCGGCGATCAGCTTGCCGAACACGGCGCCCAGGCAGATCACCACGACCAGGGAACCGAGCAGGTCGCCGATGCCCTTCTCGATGGCGCCGGGGATGCGCTCGGGCGGCATCCCCAGCATCAGGGCCGCCGCCAGCGCCGCCAGCACGAAGGCCAGCAGCGGCTGCACCTTGCCCCAGGCGATCAGGAGCGTGAGCAGGGCGACCGCCAGCAGTACGGAAACGACGTTCCACACGGCCGGCCCCCGGTCAGTAGTTGTAGCGCAGGCCGGCGCGGTAGGTGCGGCCGACCACGTCGTACAGGGCCGGGTTGATCGCGAAGCTCGGGTTGGCCTGCGGTGCCGGTTCCGGATCGCGGTCGGCCAGGTTGTCG
>DAMAFT010000340.1:0-5315 GCA_031995805.1 Massilia sp. | reverse complement strand
CCTGTTCATCCTGCCGGCCTCGCAGACGCGCGACAAGGAAGCGCTGAGCGAAGACGGCGTCGAGCGCGTGCTGAACGAGCTGGTCAAGATGGGCTTCGAATTCATCATCTGCGACTCGCCGGCCGGCATCGAGCACGGCGCGCTGATGGCGCTGACCTTCGCCGACGAGGCGATCATCGTCACCAACCCCGAAGTCTCGTCGGTGCGCGATTCCGACCGCATCCTCGGCATCCTGCAGGCCAAGTCGCGCCGCGCCCAGAGCGGCGGCGAGCCGGTCAAGGAGCACCTCTTGATCACGCGCTATTCGCCGCGCCGCGTCGAAGCGGACGAAATGCTGTCCTACCAGGACGTGCAGGAAATCCTGCGCATTCCGCTGATCGGCATCATCCCGGAATCCGAAGCGGTGCTGCATGCATCGAACCAGGGTAATCCGGCCATCCATTTCAAGGAGACCAGCGTGGCGCAAGCCTATCAGGACGTCGTCGCGCGCTTCCTCGGCGAAGACGTCCCGCTGCGCTTTACCAATTACGAGAAGCCCGGTCTCCTGCAGCGTTTGTTTGGGGTAAAGTAATATGGCCTTGCTTTCATTCCTGTTTCCTCAGAAACAGAAAAGCGCGAATGCGGCCAAGGAAAGGCTGCAGATCATCATCGCCCGCGAGCGCACCAACCGCGCGGGTCCGGATTTCCTGCCCGCGCTGCATCGCGAACTGATCGAGGTGATCTCGAAGTACACCAAGGTCAACGCCGAAGACATCAAGATCTCGCTCGACCGCCAGGGCAACCTGGAAGTGCTCGACGTCAACGTCGTCCTGCCGGACGCCTGAGTCCTCCGTTGCCGCCGGCAGCAGGCTGCCGGCGCCGCCCGCCTTCCCGCTACGCCTTCTCTGGCGGCGCGTTCAGCACCACCTCGCGCGCCACCTTCACGCACGCCTCGACGTGCTGGTAGCCCATCTGCCGGAACAGCGCGAAGCCGATCGCCGCCGAGGCGATCTGGCCCGCCAGCGGCACCACTTTCGCCGCCGACTTGGCCACCAGCTTGGCGCCCGACTTTTGCAGCAACTTGATCACCAATTCTTTCGTCACGAGCTTCCCGACCAACATGCCGCCGAGCGTACCGACCGCCTGGTAGGCAACCACGCGCATGCGCGGATTCAACCTTTCGATCTGTTCCGGCGTCAGGCCGAAGGCCCGGTTGATGTCTTCGACCATGCTCGCGAAGCTGGTCAGGTCGGCGGCGATGTCGACTCCTGGTATCGGTATCGCGGCCACGCCGGCAGAGATGGCGGCGCGCTTGCGCACCAGTGCCCGGCAATGGTCGCGGACTTGCTCAATTTCGTCAGTTGAAATCGGCAGCAACACCAGTTCGCCGCCGGGCTTCCTTTTTTTGAACATATTCCCTCCGATCGCTTCGTCGGCACCAGTGTAACCGCGAGTCCGTTGGCAACCTGTCACGACTGTGACGTAATTACCCAACGAAAATGTGAATTTATTTTCGGCATTGGTAGCATTGCTTTTTAGATGTCTGTTATATTTAGTGACATTGTAGGAGTGTTCCTACAACAACTCAGTCACAACTGTTGAGACAGCCCCATCATGAGAATAGCCGTACTGGATCACGATAACTCCCAGGCAGAACTCATCTGCCAGGTTTTGAATGGAGCTGGACATAGCTGCCAAGCATTTCATAACGGCAAGGACATGTTGGGGCAGTTGCGCAAGGACAGTACCGACCTCTTGATCGTCGACTGGCAGGTCAACGATGTGCCGGCGACTGAGGTGTTACGCCGCGCCAAGGAAAAAATGGCCCCGAATACCCCGACCATGTTCCTGGCCGGCAGCTCGGCCGAGGACGACATCGTGGCCGGCGTCACCGCCGGCGCCGACGACTACCTGGTCAAGCCGCTGCGCCGCGGCGAGCTGGTGGCGCGCGTCTCGGCCCTGCTGCGCCGCGCCTATCCGTCGCAGAACAGCGCCGAGCAGCTGCAGTTCGGCCCGTACACCTTCGAGACCCGTCCCGGACGGCTGCTCAAGGACGGCTCGGTGATCGACGTGACCCAAAAAGAGTTTTCGCTGGCGCTGCTGTTCTTCCGCAACATCGGCCGCCCGCTGTCGCGCGCCTACATCCACGAATCGGTGTGGGTCCGCGAAAACGACGTGCCGTCGCGCACCATGGATACCCACGTTTCGCGCGTACGCAACAAACTCCATCTGCGGCCGGAGAACGGCTTCCGCCTCGTGCCGGTCTACAGCTATGGCTACCGGCTGGAAAAGCTCGGCGCCTGAAACCCTGACAGCAAGAAGGTATAATGGCCCCAGTCCATTGACCTTCGCCCTCCCTCCGAAATGCAACTGCTTGCCGTCGGCCTGAACCACACCACAGCACCGGTCTCGCTGCGCGAGCAGCTGGCGCTCGCGCCCGATCAGATCGGCACGGCGGTGCAGTCGGCGCGCGGCTGGTTCGCGCGCCAGGGGTCGGTCGGCGGCGAGGAGGCGGCGATCCTGTCGACCTGCAACCGCACCGAGCTGTATGCGGCGACGAGGCTGCCCGATCCCCTCGACGCTTCCGCCCAGTTCCTGGCGCATTATCACGCCCTGAACTACGCCGAGCTGCGCCCCCACCTCTACCTGCTGCCGCAGGACGACGCCGTGCGCCACGCCTTCCGCGTCGCGTCGGGCCTGGACTCGATGGTGCTGGGCGAGCCGCAGATCCTGGGCCAGATGAAGGATGCGGTGCGCACCGCCGATGCCGCCGGCGGCCTGGGCACCTATCTGCACCAGATGTTCCAGCGCACCTTCGCGGTGGCCAAGGAAGTGCGCACCACCACCGAGATCGGCGCCCACAGCGTGTCGATGGCCGCCGCCGCGGTGCGCCTGTCGGAACGCATCTTCGACCGCATCAGCGAGCAGAACGTGCTGTTCATCGGCGCCGGCGAGATGATCGAGCTGTGCGCCACCCACTTCGCGGCCCAGAACCCGAAGTCGATCACCATCGCCAACCGCACCCTGGAACGCGGCGAGCTGCTGGCCGCGCGCTTCTCCGGCCGCGCGATCCGCCTGGCCGAGCTGCCGGACATGCTGCCGCAGTTCGACATCGTGATTTCCTCGACCGCCTCGACGCTGCCGCTGATCGGCAAGGGCCTGGTCGAGCGCGCCCTCAAGGCGCGCCGCCACCGTCCGATGTTCATGGTCGACCTGGCCGTGCCGCGCGACATCGAGCCGGAAGTCGCGCGCCTGAGCGACGCCTTCCTGTACACGGTGGACGACCTGGCCGACGTGGTGAAAAGCGGCGTCGAGAGCCGCCAGGCCGCCGTCGCCCAGGCCGAGGCCATCATCGAGACGCGCGTGCAATCGTTCATGCACTGGATCGGCGACCGCGCCGTGGTGCCCGTGATCCGCGACATGCACGAATCCAGCGAAACGCTGCGCCTGGCCGAACTGGAACGGGCCCGCAAGCTGCTCGCCCGGGGCGAGGACGTCGACGCCGTGCTCGACGCCCTGTCGAAGGGCCTGACCGCCAAGTTCCTGCACGGCCCGCAGCAGGCGCTGCACCGTGCCCAGGGCGACGAGCGCGCGCGCCTGGCCAGCCTGCTGCCGCAGCTGTTCCGCGGCCGCCGTTAGCCCCTTTCCTCCTGCCGCGCCCGCTTCTGCTATCCTGCGGCGGGCGCCGTCCCATGCCGCCCCGCGGCGCCGTTCGTTCTTTTACACCGGAATACTATGAAACCATCCATGCTGGCCAAGCTGGACCAACTGGCCAACCGCCTCGTCGAACTGGACGAACTGCTGATGTCCGAGGACGCCACCGCGAACATGGACAACTTCCGCAAGATGAACCGCGAGCGCGCCGAACTCGAGCCGCTGGTCCTCGTCTACCGCCAGTACCAGACCGCCCAGGGCGACATCGCCGCCGCGCAGGAGATGCTGGCCGACCCGGACATGAAGGAATTCGCCCAGGACGAGATCGACGCGGCCCGGGACCGCATCGCCGCGCTCGACCTCGAGCTGCAGAAGATGCTGTTGCCGAAGGACGCGAACGACGAGCGCAACATCTTCCTCGAGATCCGCGCCGGCACCGGCGGCGACGAGTCGGCCCTGTTCGCCGGCGACCTGCTGCGCATGTACACGCGCTATGCGGAGCGCAACCGCTGGCAGGTCGAGATGGTCTCCGAATCCGCGTCCGACCTGGGCGGCTACCGCGAGGTGATCGTGCGCGTGGTGGGCCAGGGCGCGTATTCGAAGCTGAAGTTCGAGTCGGGCGGCCACCGCGTGCAGCGCGTGCCGGCCACGGAGACGCAAGGCCGCATCCACACCTCGGCCTGCACGGTGGCGGTGATGCCGGAAGCGGACGAGGTCGAGGACGTGCAGATCAACCCGGCCGACCTGCGCATCGACACCTTCCGCGCCAGCGGCGCCGGCGGCCAGCACATCAACAAGACCGATTCCGCCGTACGCCTGACCCACCTGCCGACCGGCATCGTGGTCGAATGCCAGGACGACCGCAGCCAGCACAAGAACAAGGCGCAGGCGCTGAAGGTGCTGGCGGCGCGCATCAAGGACGTGCAGCTGCGCGAACAGCAGAGCAAGGAAGCGGCCACCCGCAAGAGCCTGATCGGTTCGGGCGACCGCAGCGAACGCATCCGCACCTACAACTTCCCGCAAGGCCGCCTGACCGACCACCGCATCAACCTGACGCTGTACAAGCTCGACATGATCATGGACGGCGACCTGGCCGAACTGACGGGCGCCCTGTCCGCCGAACACCAGGCCGAACAACTCGCCGCCCTCGGCGATTGATCAACAACAAACCGGGGTCAGAGCCGGGGTCAGAGTCCGATTTTTGGAAATAAATCCGGGGTCAGCGCACATTTTGGGCAATTTCTCTAAAAATGTGCACTGACCACGGATTAATAAGGCGGTTCTAAGTTGCCAGGGTGAAAATGCAGGAGGTGGCACGATGCTGCCGCGCTTGTGCGAAAATCGCAAGCTTGTTCCAACGACCCTGCCACAGGAAGCTTTATGCCTTCGTCCCGCCATCTCCTGCTTTCCATCGCCGCCATCAGCTTCGCCCTGGTCGGCGCGGCCCTGTACCTCCAGCACGCGAAGGACATGCTGCCCTGCCCGCTGTGCATCATCCAGCGCTACCTGTTCCTGGGCGTCGGCATCTTCAGCCTGGTCGGCGCGTTCGCCGGCAAGATCAAGCTCTTCGCCGGGCTGGCGCTGTTGTCGGCGCTGGGCGGCCTGGGCGTCGTCGGCAAGCACCTGTACGTGATCGCCCACCCCGGCTTTTCCTGCGGCATCGATCCGATGGAAACGATGCT
>DAMAFT010000339.1:3347-5317 GCA_031995805.1 Massilia sp. | reverse complement strand
ATGAGCGTCTCGACGGCGCGGTTGTTCAGGTACAGCGCCTCGATGTCGCGTTGCGCCAGCACGTGCGCGCTCAGGCGGCTGGCCTCGGGCGGGGACAGGAAGTCGACCACCAGCATGTTGTCCGGGTCGAAGCCGTTCGGCGCGTTGCGGCTGCCCAGCGCGATGTTGACGTGGGTGGACAGCACGTACAGGCCGCTTTCCCGGGTCCAGATCTCGTCGGTCGACTGGATGCCCTGGTAGCGCACGTCCATGCCGAGTTCCCTGGCGAAGGCCGCCGTCATGATCACCAGCGACAGGCAGTTGCCGGAGCGCGCCGCATAGGTCTCGGCCGCGGTGCGCGTCACGCGCGAATCGTATTCGAGCTGCAGGTCGCTCTTGCTGTACAGGGCATCGAGCAGCCCCTGTTTCGGATCCCGGTTGCGCAGGTGCCTGGCGAAGGCGGGACTGCGCAGGTAGGTGCGCATGGCGGGGCTGAGGGCGAACAGGCCGTCAGTGCCGACCGGCTGCGCGGGCGGCGCGAACGACGCGTCGGCGAATACCTGGGCGGGAAGGGCAGGGGGCGGCGCCGTCGCGGCGCAGCCGCACAGCAGCGATCCGAGGATCACGATGGGCAGCACGAGCTGCCGGAACGCGCGTTCCATGGTCTCCTCCCTGGCGTCGGGCGCCTCGGTGTTATGACCGAAGTATCCGCCGCCCGCGGGAGGATGTAAAGACGTGTTCAGTCCTCGTGGAAGGCTTCCAGCAGTTCGTCGAGGAGTTCCGCGGTTTCCTCGTCCGACAGGCCGAGATAGGCCAGCGCGCGCGCGCCGCCCTTGTTCCATTCGAGCGACTCGACGTGGCCCTGGTACTTGCAGATCGCGCTTTCGGCCAGCAGCGACAGCGCCACCAGCGAGCGCACGGTGGATGCGGTGTCGGCGTCGTCCAGCACCGCGTAGTCGTGGTGGTGCAGGATGGCCCAGGAGACGTCGCCGGCCAGGCCCCAGTTGCGCGCCAGCAGGGTGCCGACGGCGGCGTGGCTGGTGCTGTGCCGCTCGTCTTCCAGCGCCGTGAACGGGCGGCCGGCTTCGAGCGACGCCGCCGCATAGGTCGCGCCGTAGTCGGCGAAGCGGTCCATCAGCAGCGGCACGCCGGTGTCGCAGAACAGGCCGAAGGTGTGCGCCACGTCCGGCTCGCCGATGCGCAGGCGGCGCGACAGGAACACCATCGCCTGGGCGCGCCGGCCCGACAGGTCCCAGAAGCTGGCCAGCGCCGCGCTGTTGGCCGGAATCGCGCGGCGCGCCAGCAGGCCGGTCATCAGCGACGCCACCTGGTTAATGCCGAGGAACAGGATCGCCTGCTCGATCGACTTGGCCTTGCGCCCCCCGAACACGGCGGAATTGGCGAGCTTCAGGAGGGCGCCCGACATGCCGACGTCGCTGGCGACGATGCGGCCGATCGCTTCCGGGCTCGGATCGGGCGACGCCAGTTCGCGTTGCAGGTCGGCCAGCAGGCTGGGACGCGGCGGAATGCGGATCGACTTGATCAGGGTATCGACGGGATCTTCGGCGGCGCTCGGTCGCGCCAGGGCGGCTGCTGTGGTCATGGCTTGGCGGGGAAACAATGCTGCGACGATGCCGCACGGAAATATCTACAAAGCTCGTCACTATAAACCAGTACCGCCGAAGTTGCAGCAACGTATTGCTTTCATGTAGCAAATTCGACAGTGCGACCGTGCGTTTTTTTCGCCGTTACAATCAAGCCATGTCTTCTTCCATTCTTGCTGGTATTGACTTCCTGGCACCATCGGACGTGGTGGCGCGCCAGCTGATCGGCGTGACGGTCCTGGTCGACGGCGTCGGCGGACGGATCGTCGAGACCGAGGCCTACGACGGCGAGGATCCGGCCTCGCATACCTATGGCGGGCGCACCGACCGGAATTTCGCGATGTTCGGTCCGCCGGCGCACGCCTATGTCTATCGTTCCTACGGCAT
>DAMAFT010000339.1:0-3337 GCA_031995805.1 Massilia sp. | reverse complement strand
GACACGGCGCCGGGGTCCTGATCCGCGCGCTGGAGCCGCTGGCCGGCCTGGACGCGATGCGCGAGCGCCGCGGCACCGAGGACGAATGGCTGCTGTGTTCCGGCCCCGGCAAGCTGTCGCAGGCGCTGGGCGTGACGCGCGCGCTGAACGCCCGGCCGCTGGACGCGGCGCCGTTCGCCCTGCTGCCGGCGCCGGCGGGGATCGAGGTGGTGACGGGACCGCGCATCGGCATCTCGAAGGCGGTCGACGTGCCGTGGCGCTTCGGCGCGGCCGGCTCGCGCTGGGTCAGCAAGCGGTTTCGCTGAACTGCGTCGCTGAACTGCGTCGCTGAACTGCGCCGCCGACCTTGCCTCGGACTCAGGCGGCGCGGCGCGGCCGTTCCTGCCGTGTGGGGTGGCGTTCCGGCTGGTGGCCCAGGGCCGCGCGCGGGCGCATCGGGCTGTCCGGCGCGCGCCGCTCGGGGCCGGCCGCTGCGTCGCCTGCCTCGGGCACGATCGCCTCGACACCGTCGACGTGGAACACCGACACCGCCTGCGCCAGCCTGACGGTCTGCTCGTGCAGGCTGGCCGCCGCCGCCGCGGCCTGCTCGACCAGGGCCGCGTTCTGCTGGGTCATGTCGTCCATGTGGCCGACGGCGAGGTTGACTTCGGCGATGCCCTGCGCCTGCTCGCTGCTGGCGGCGCTGATGCGCTTGATGATGTCGTCCACCTGCCGTACCGAGGCCACCACGCTGCCCATGCTGGCGCCGGCTTCGTCGACCGATGCGCTGCCGCTGTCGATGATCGCCACCGAATCGGCGATCAGCGCCTTGATTTCCCGTGCCGCCGAGGCCGAGCGCTGGGCCAGCGTGCGCACCTCGGCCGCCACCACGGCGAAGCCGCGGCCCTGTTCGCCGGCGCGCGCCGCCTCCACCGCCGCGTTCAGCGCCAGCAGGTTGGTCTGGAACGAGATGCCGTCGATGACGCCGATGATCTCGACGATCTTGCGCGAGCTGGCGCGGATCGAGTCCATGGTCTGCACCGCGCGGTCGACCGCCTGGCCGCCGCCGCCGGCCAGGCGCACCGCCTCGGCGGCCAGCTCGGCGGCCTGGCGCGCGCTGTCGGCATTGCCCTTGACGGCCTGCGTCAGGGTCGCCATCGCGCTCGCGGTCTCTTCCAGCGAGCCGGCCTGCATCTCGGTGCGCGTCGACAGGTCGAGGTTGCCGCTGGCGATCTCGCGCGAGGCCGTGTCGATCGAGCGCACCGCGTCGAGCACGCTGCGCAGCGTGCGGTTCAGGTTCGCGATGGTGCGGTCGAGGGCGCGCGAGGTGTCGGCGATCTCGTCCCGTCCGGCATTCCCGGCGCCGCCGCCCAGCCGGCCCTGCGCCAGCTCGTGCACCACCCCGGAGATGGCGCCGATGTCGCGCAGCAGGGCGCGGCGCACCCGCATCGTCACCGCCAGCGACAGCACGATCGACAGCAGCACCAGCGCCGTCATGGTGCTGCCCAGGCTGTGGAACTCGGCGCGCGCCGCGGCCATGGCCCCTTCGCCGAGCGTCTTTTCCAGCGCGGCCAGTTGCGCCAGCTGGGCGTTCAGGACGCCGAATTCCTTTTCCGCCTTCTGCATCGAATTGGTCGCGATCGACTGGTCGACCTGGGCCATCTCGATGGTTTCCTGCACCGCCTTGCGATAGGCCGCCAGCGCGGCCAGCGACGCGTCGACGGGCTTGCGCTCGGCGCCCTGCGTCATGCGCGCCAGTGCGTCCAGCCGGGTCTTGACGCCGGCATGGCGCGCATGGATGTCGGCGACCAGGCCGTCCAGGCGGTTGCGGGCGAAGCTGCCGCTGACCCAGGCCAGCAGCTGGTAGGCGTTGGCATGCACGTACTTGGCGTCGCCGGCGACGTCGGCCACGTCCTTCAGGCGCGCCGCGCGCACCTGCACCATGTTTTCCAGCGATGCGTTCTGGCGCACCATCCCGTAATACGCGGTGCCCGACAGCGTCAACAGCAGCGCCAGCACCATGCCGGGCGCCAGCAGCAGCTTCGGACCGATTCGCAATTTGTTCAGCATGCTTCACTCCTGCAGGACAACAAAAACGGACGCCGCGAGCGTCCGCCTCGTGGGGCGTGCCGGCGTCACTTCTTGTACAGCCCGGCCTCGAGGACCACGCCGTCCACCAGCAGGATGTAGGTGGTCTTCGGCTCGATCTTGCCGCTGGTCGGATTCTTGTACTGGTAGTCGACCCAGCCTTTGCCCTTGGCGGCGGCCAGCTCGATGATCTCGCGGCGGTATTTCTTGCCGTTCGCATCGGGCACGTCGGTCAGGTCCTTGCCGACGATCGACGGGTTGTACGGGTGGGCCAGCACGATGCCGGTCTTGACGTCGCGCATGTCGACATACAGCGAGCCCTGGACGAAGTCCGGATCCTTGGCGTTGATGCGTTTCATCATCTCGTCCTTGCCCTTGGCCTTGATCAGGGCCGCGCCGCGCTCGGCCATGGCGATGGCGTCCTTCTCGGTCGGGTCGGCCGCGTAGGCGGGGCTGGCGGCCACGCCCTGGAACAGAGCGAGGGCGAGGATGGCGGTAGTGACGATCGGTTTCATGAGAAGTCCTTTCGGGAAATGTTGCCTATTTGCATTGACTACTCTACGTCGCGCCGGATCGCTGGCTGTTGCGCTCGCACAAGCGATAGCCGATGCCCGCTGTGCCGGCGCAAGCGCAACGCTGATCTTCCGCATTGCATGTGAGGATTGGTGAGAAAGCCGGGAAGTAATTGATTCGTGGCAACTTGCGACATGGCGTGCTCACTACTATTGGTTCCCTAAGGAAATAGTTTTTGTACATCAACCCATGACCCTGGAGAATCCCGTGAGCCTTGACGCGAAGCCAGCGAAGTTCAAGCCCTATACCCGCCAGTCGATCTCCACCGCGCGCCAATGGCAGTGGCTGAGTCCCGACCTGCAGGAAGCGGTGCAAGTGGTTTCCCACGTGCTGCCGTTCCGCACCAACGAATACGTGATGGACCAGCTGATCGACTGGAGCCGCGTGCCGGACGATCCGATCTACCGCCTGACCTTCCCGCACCGCGACATGCTGCCGGCGAAGGAATACGACGCCCTGCGCGAGCTCGTGCTGCATAAAAAGGACGAGGCGGCGACGGCGCGCCTGGTGCGCGACATCCGCATGCGCATGAACCCGCATCCGGCCGGCCAGATGACGCACAACGTGCCGCGCGTGAACGATGCGCCGCTCAAGGGCCTGCAGCACAAGTACAAGGAAACGGTCTTGTTCTTTCCGAGCTCGGGCCAGACCTGCCACGCCTACTGCACCTTCTGCTTCCGCTGGCCGCAGTTCGTCG
>DAMAFT010000338.1:0-5336 GCA_031995805.1 Massilia sp. | reverse complement strand
GGCGCCAGGTTCACGGCACGCTCCATCAGCAGCTCGGTCTCGGCCACGTCGATCATCTCGGCCGGCGTGGTGAACAGCGGCACCACGGGGCGGTCGATCGCGTCCGCGGCCAGGCCGGCCAGGTCCTCGTGCGCCAGCAGCCAGCGCTTGATGTCGGTGGTGGACAGGCCCGACTGGCCCAGGTGCACGCGCTGGCGCTCGATCTGGTTCAGCGCGCGCGAGAACATGCCCTGCATGTTCAGCAGTTGCGACTGGGCCCGGCCGATCGCCTGGGCGGCGCGGTGCGTGGCCGAGTCGGCCCGTTCGTCCGACGTGATGGCGCGCAGGATCGTGGAGCCCTTCTCGACCCAGTCGCACGCCATGTGCCACTTGGCCTGCGAGGCGCGCAGGCGGAATTCGGAGCCGGACGCGATGGCGTCGCGGAATTCCTCGTGCAGCTCGACCAGGCGCCCCAGCAGGTGCTTCAGCTGTTCGACGGTGACGCCGCCCACGGCCTGGGCGCCGGCTACCTGCGACAGCAGGAAGCCCATCTCGGCGTCGTCTTCGGCCGGCTGGCCCAGCGCCAGCAGCGTGTCGAGCGCGGCCAGCACGTTGCGCGCCAGCGGCGTGATGCGGTACACGGCGGCCGGATTGTCCCAGGCCAGCAGGCCGTGGCTGCGCAGGCGGCCGAGCACCGTTTCCAGGCTCTCCGGGATCAGGTAGGCGAACTTCTGGTTGATATCGGCGCGCGAGAAGGCCGTGGTCGCGCTGTCGGCCGCCAGGTCGCGCAGCACCAGCAGGCGCACGATGACGCCGTCCTGCGATCCGTGGAACAGGGCCGTGAAGGCTTGCAGCATGGGCTGCGCGCGCTTGAGGTGGTAGACCTGCTCGATCTCGTCGGGCGCGACGCCCTCGTGGAAATGGGCCTGCAGCGGGTCGATCTCTTCGTGCGCTGGAAAATGAGGGTCGGCGGCGGAAGCTGCCAGGTTGTCGATCATCGTAAGGCTTGCCAGTTTCGCGGGTCGCGGAAGCCGTCCGGAGACGGGCGCGGGGGCGTCAGTATAACAGTTAAGGACTGGCAACTAATAAGGATGGGGAGGGCCGATTTTACCTCTGACGAATATGCAACGGAATGGAAAGATTACCGGCATTGCCAACAAGGCAACTGCACGTCGTGCAAGCGCGCGCTTTCCGCCGGGCGATCAATGGATAATAAATCTTGCAATATTAATATCTTTATCTTGTGTTGGTTGCCTATTCATGAGGCAATCCCATGAATCGAGGAGGAATGCCATGCAAAAAACCATCGCGGGCGCGGCCATCGTGCTGGCCGCCTGCCTGGCCCTGCCGGTCCAGGCCACCCCCACGCCGCAGCAGCAGAACGGCATCGGCTACGTCAACGGCGGCATCGGCCAGGACGAGCAGGACGCCATGCGCGCCATGCGCGGCGACTACAACCTGCTGCTGACCTTTGCCACCAGGCAGAGCGGCGCCTACCGCTCCGACGTCCAGCTCGACATCATGGACGCGAAAGGCGCGACCCTGCTGAGCGTGCCGAACACGGGGCCGATGTTCTACGCCAGGCTGCCGCCGGGCACCTACCGCATCAGCGCGGCGGCCGAGGGCAAGGCATTCAAGCGCACCGTCAAGGTCGGCGGCGCGCCGCGCGAGATGACTCTGCACTGGGAAAACGACAACCCGGACGACCCGAACCCCGAGCAATGACCTGTCCGGCCAGCCCGTCCGGGCTGGCCCCCTTTCTCTCCCTCCCGCTGCCTTTCCTGCTTTCGGCCTGCGTCGCACGACTGACATCCGCTGTCCGCATGGTTGCATGATTTTTTTCAATAACTATCCAAGACGCATTGACTTCATCGCAACAATGTCAGATGTTACGTATTAAAGATTTATATGTCACATCGGAAGCAACATTATTTTTCCGAGGGATCGCTGCGTTCCGGCCACCGCCACACAAGGAGAAAATCATGCACAAGAAATTCGCTTTCCTGCTGTTCGCCATCGGCCTCGGCGCCTCGTCCGCGCAGGCCGTCGATCCCTGCGCCTGGGCATGCCTGCGCACGTCCCAGGAGTGCCAGCGCAACGGCGGCACCGATTGCGGCAACGAACTCGTCGACTGCTACGCCCGCTGCGGTATCTGACCATGGCCGGAACCAGCATGTTCGCCAAGACGGCCAGGACGATCGCAATCTACGGCCTGATCCTCGCCGGCGGCCTGGCGGCCGGCCACTATGTGCCGCAGGCGGTGCGCGCCATGATGCCGAAGTACAGCGAGGGCAATTTCAACGCCTACTACCCGGACGCCAGGACCCGGGTCGTGGTCTACGGCACCGAGACCTGCCCCTATTGCGCCAGGGCGCGCGCCTACCTGAACGAGCGCCAGGTGGCGTTCGGCGACTTCGACGTCGCCAAGTCGGACAAGGGCAAGCAGGACTTCGCCAGGCTGGGCGGCAAGGCGGTGCCCGTCATCCTGATCGGCAACCGCCAGCTGGTGGGCTTCGACAAGGATGCGATCGATGCCGCGCTGGACCAGCTCAAGGCCGCGCCGATGTAAGACCGGTTGCAAGACCCATGCGGCTGGGGGATGCCGGCCGCTCCGCGCAGTTCATCGTTCACCACTTACAGGAAAAGGAAGACAGCATGAACCAGAAACTCGCACTGCTGATGTTCGCGATCGGCCTCGGCGCCGCGTCGGCCCCGGCACTGGCCGCCAGCTGCCAGAGCTATTGCGTCGCCGCCTACCGCAGCTGCCTCGCCGCCGGTGTCGACATCGCCACCTGCAGCGAAGAAAACGACGCCTGCTTCGCCAACTGCTGAGCGCCAGCCGGCGCCGGCCGCCGGTTCTGCCCCGGGCGGTGCCGGGCGCCGGTTGGCCTCATTTCTTCGTGATGCGCTCCAGCGTCTGCTCGACCGTCTCGCGGTCGCCTTCGGTGAAGCGCAGCTTGACCGGATACCATTCGAGCGACGGCGCCAGCCACATGTCGAGCGTCTGCTCGCGCGAGCCGGGCGGCGTGGCACGCGCGACGTGCACGGCGTCGACCTCGCCCAGCGCGGCGCCCAGTTGCACCTTTTCGCGGCCGACGACGCGGAATGTCCACGGATCGGCGTCGCGCGGGCCGACCACGAAGAACTGCCATTCCGATCCGGTCTTGAACTTGTCCCTGGCGGCGCGCGCCACGCCCGCCAGCTGCCAGGAGATCGATACGCGGTCCTGCTCGCCGCCGCGCAGCGGATAGGTCTTGTCGCCGTCGCTGAAGGAAACCGCCTTCGCACCGCGGTCGAAGGTGGCCGTCACCGCGCCCTTGCGGAAGCGCTTGTCGTAGAACTCGTCCGGCGCCAGCCCGTAGGCGTCGATGGCGCCGGTACTGCGGTTTTCCGTCAGCTTGCCCAGCATCGCCACGCGCGACTCGGCGTTCACGGCGTACTTGCCGTCGCCGGCGCGCCAGGTCAGCGTGGCGTCGCCGTTCAGGGCCAGGCCGCGCTGGCGCGCGCTGATGGTGTACGCCAGGTCGGCCGACGGCGGCAGGTCGAACGGCCGCTTGACGGACGGGTGCTCGTCGTCGGCCGCGCGGGCATCGGCGCCGAGCGCCAGTACGAAGGCGGCGCCCGCCAGTGTCATCATTGTCTTCATCTCAGCTTCCTGCGTTCTTGGTTACGATATTGCTCACGGTCTGCGTGGTCACGGCGCCGCTCGCCTCGGTATTGCGGATCTGGACCGGATACCAGCCGCGGCCCGGCGCCAGCCACAGCTCCAGGCGCGAATGGTAGGACCCGGGCTTGGGCGGGCGCACCAGGTGCCAGGTGGCGATGCGGCCCAGCTTCGTCTCGATCTCTTCCTGCCCCGCCAGCTCGAAGCTGTAGATGACGGCGCCGCGGTCTTCCGCGACCTGGATGTCGGTGGTGCCGGCCAACTGCTGCGGGTCGGCGCGCGCGATCGCCGCCAGCTGCAGCGGCAGGCTGGCCTTGTCCTGCGCATACGGGGCGATGCCGTAGCGGGCCTGCGAGGCCGAGAACGTCAGCAGGCCGACGTCGCGGCCGAAATGCGTGGCCGTCAGCGACTTTCCGCGCCGCCTCTCCGTCATCAAGGTGGGGACGAAGCCCTCGTCTCCAACAGTGCCCTCGCTGGTCAGCGTCAGCAGGTTCACGTGCGCGAACACGATGCGGATGCCCGCCTCGACGCGCACCTTGTAGCCCGCCGGCGCGATCGTCCACGACAGCAGCGCGTCGCCTTCCCAGCGGGTGCCGTCGGCATCGATGCGCACCACGTCGAGCGCGATGTCGGCCGGCGGCGGCAGGTCGACGCGGTAGCGGCGCGCGGCCGGTGCGGCCGGTTCGGGAGGCGCCGCCGCCTGCGCCGCCACCGGCTGTGGCGATTGTACGCCGGCCGGCGCCGCGGCGGCGTCCCCCTGCCCGGCGCCGGCCGGCGTGCCGGCAACGGCGCCGTCGCCCGCCGCCCCCGCATCCGCCACGGCGGGGGCGGACTCCGGTGGCGCGACCACGGCGGGCGGCGCGGCCGGAGGTGGAGGCAGCGGCGGCGGCGCCACCTCGGGCAGCGGAGGCGGCGATTCCAGCGCCGGCTGCGGCAGCGGCAACGGCGCGGGAGGCGGCGCCGGCGCATCGTCCGGCACCAGTTGCGCCGTCATGGCGTCGGGCGCGTCGGCATGGCGCGCGGCCGGCCGGCCCAGCTGGCCGCCGAACCAGTCGAACACGAGCACGTGCAGCAGGACCGTGAGCGCGCCCAATACCAGTTGCCGGCGACGGCGGTGCGATGCGATGACGGTACTCATGCGCCTAGTGTAGCGTGTCCCGCCGCGCGCCGCCCGTCCGGGCGCCTGCGCGAATGGCTTTGAGGCGGGCTGCTTATCTGCTAGGCTGTTTCGGATACGGACAACGGAGCGAGACGACCATGCTGAAACCACCTGCCTCCACCATTCCCGGGATGACGGACACGCTGGACTTCGTCAAGAACCTGTGGGGATCGATGCACCTTCCCGGCGCCAGCCTGCCGGGCATGTCCGGCATCGCCGGGCCGCCGCTGTCGATGGAAGACCTCGACAAGCGCATCGCCGACCTGAAGGCCGTCGAATCCTGGCTGAACCTGAACCTGGGCATGCTGCGCGGCTCGATCCAGGCGCTCGAGGTCCAGCGCGGCACCCTCGCCACGCTCAAGTCGATGAGCGCCTCGATGGCCGAGGCGATGCGCCAGTCCGGCGCCGGCGCCGAAAAAATGGCCGCGATGCCGTTCGCGTCCTTCTTCGGCACGCCGTCGTCGCCACCGTCGTCGCCATCACCATCGCCATCGTCGCCGGCCCCCGCGCAGGGCGATGGTGATGGCGACGACG
>DAMAFT010000337.1:0-5365 GCA_031995805.1 Massilia sp. | reverse complement strand
CCGGCGTCGGCGCCGCGCACCTGGCGCCGCCGCTGTCGCGCCATGCCGTCGCCCTGCTAGCCCTCGCCCTGCTGGCGCCGTTCGCCTTCTATTTCGGCACCGTCGCGTCGATCGTCTCGGTCTGGAACAGTTCCGAGACCTTCGCCCACGGCTACGTGATCCTGCCGATCAGCCTGTGGCTGATCTGGCGCCGCCGCGCCAATTTCCGCCTGTACCCGCCCACGCCGTATCCGCCGGCCCTGCTGCTGCTGGCCGTGCTGGGCGCCGGCTGGCTGGCCGCGCGCCTGGGCGAAGTCCAGGTGGTCTCGCAATACACCTTCGTCGCGATGTTCCCGGCCGCCGCCCTGGCGCTGCTGGGTCCGCGCCTGGCCGGCTCGCTCGCCTTCCCGCTGCTGTTCCTGCTGTTCGCGGTGCCGTTCGGCGAAGTCTTCGTCGGCCCGCTGATCCAGTTCACCGCCGACTTCACCGTCTGGGCCGTGCGCGCCACCGGCATCCCGGTGCTGCGCAGCGGCACCCGCTTCGAGCTGCCTACGGGTAACTGGTCCGTGGTCGAGGCCTGCAGCGGCGTGCGCTACCTGATCTCCTCGATCACGCTGGGCAGCCTGTACGCCTACCTCACCTACCGCTCGACCATGAAGCGCGCGCTGTTCGTCGGCCTGTCGGTGGTGGTGCCGATCGTCGCCAACGGCCTGCGCGCCTACATGATCGTGATGATCGGCCACCTGTCCGGCATGGAACTGGCGACCGGCGTCGACCACATCATCTACGGCTGGCTGTTCTTCGGCCTGGTCATGTTCATCATGTTCTGGATCGGCAGCTACTGGCGCGAGGACGAGGCGGAGCCGGCCCCTGCGGGAGACGTGCGCGTCACCGCCCCGGCCGGCGGCGCCATGCCGCCGCGCTTCGTAGCCACCGTGGCCGCCGTGCTGGCCTTGTGCGCCGCGTGGCCGGCCGCCGCCTGGGTCGGCGAGCGCGCCAACCACAACCCGGCGCCGGTCGACCTCGGCGCGTTCGCACTGGCGCTGCCGCCGGCGCCCGAATTCACCGACTGGAAGCCGGCCTACCTGGAACCGAGCGCGCGCCTGCACCGGGTCTACAGGATGGGTAACCTGCCCGGCAGCCTGCCGGTCGGCCTCACCGTGCTGTACTACCGCAACCAGGACAAGGAAAAATCCCTGATCAGCTCCCTGAACCGCCTGGCCGACTACGACGACGCCTGGCACGAGGTGGACGGCGCCGGCCGCACCGAGGCGCTGGGCGGCCGGCCGCTGGCGCTGCGCGAGGCCGTATTGCGCGCCCAGGGCCAGGGACCGCTGCTGGTGTGGTCGTTCAAGTGGATCGGCGGCCACTACACCAGCAGCGACTACGTCGGCAAGCTGCGCCAGGCCGCGTCCAAGGCGCTGCTGCAGGGCGACGACGGCGCCGCCGTGCTGCTGGCCGTGCCCTACGACGATCCGGACCAGGCGCGCGCCACGCTGCGCCGCTTCCTGCAGGAACAGGGCGCGGCGATCGAAGGCGCGCTGAACGCGCAGCGGGGCCGATGAACGCGCGCGTCCCCGGCACGGCCGCGGCCGCGGCCACCGTCGACGGCGCGGGCGCCGCCGTTGCCGACCGGCGCCCGCTGGTGGTGCACCTCGTCTACGCGCTCGGCGTGGGCGGCCTGGAAACCCTGCTGGTCGACTGCATCAACCGCATGCCGGACTACCGCCACGCGGTGGTGTGCCTGACCCGCTACACCGACTTCGCCGAACGCATCGCGCGCGCCGACGTCGCCCTGCACGCGCTCGGCAAGCCGCCCGGCCTGGGCCTGGGCACCCACCTGGATTTCTGGCGCCTGATGCGCCGGCTGCGCCCGGCCGTGCTGCACACCTACAACCTGGCGGCGCTCGAGTATGCGTTCACGGCCGCGCTGGCCGGCGTGCCGGTGCGCATCCACGCCGAGCACGGGCGCGACGCCGCCGACCCGCACGGCCTGAACCCCAGGCACAACTTCCTGCGCCGGCGCCTGGTGCCCTTCGTCGACCGCTTCATCCCGGTGTCGGAAGACCTGCGGCGCTGGCTGGCGGATGTCGTGCGCATCCCGGCGGCCAAGACCCTGTTCATCAAGAACGGCGTCGACACCGACAAGTTCGCGCCGGGCGGCGCGGCGCCGGCCGACGTCCCGTTCGGCGCGGACGACGTCGTGATCGGCACCGTGGCGCGCGTCCAGGACGTCAAGAACCACCGGGTGCTGGTCGAGGCCTTCGCGCGGCTGCGCGCGGCGCGCCCGGACCTGGCGCCGCGCCTGAAGCTGGCGATCGTCGGCGACGGCCCGCTGCTGCCGGCCGTGCGCGAGCAGGTCGTCGCGCTGGGCCTGCAGGACGGCGTGTGGCTGCCCGGCGCGCGCGCCGACGTCGCCGCGCTGCTGCACGGCTTTTCCGTATTCGCCCTGCCTTCGCTGGCCGAGGGCACGCCGGTGTCGATGCTGGAGGCGATGGCCTGCGGCCTGCCGGTGGTGGCGTCGCGCGTGGGCGGCATCCCGGAAGTGGTGGACGACGGCGTGCAGGGCCTGCTGGTGCCGGCCGGCGATGCCGGGCCGCTGGCCGCGGCGCTGGAGCGCTACGCCGGCGACGCGGCCCTGCGCGCGGCGCACGGCGCCGCCGCGCGCCGCCGCGTCGAGGAACGCTTCAGCCTGCGCGCCATGGTGGCCGCCTACGGCGCCCTGTACGCCGGATTGTGTGGGCAGAAAACGCGTTGAGGCGCTATCGTTTCATTTTCAGCAGGAAACCATCGATATGTGCGGAATAGTCGGCATCTTTGATACCCACGGCAGCCGGGACATCGACCGCGAGGCGCTGCGGCGCATGAACGAGAGCCAGCACCACCGCGGCCCCGACGAGGGCGAGCTGTACCTCGAGAAGGGGCTGGGCATGGGCCACCGCCGCCTGTCGGTGATCGACGTGGCGACCGGCCAGCAGCCGTTCCTGAACGCCGCGCGCGACGTCGCTCTGGTGTTCAACGGCGAGATCTACAACTACCGCGCGCTGCGCGACGAGCTGGTCGCGCTGGGCCACGTGTTCCGCACCCGGTCCGACACCGAGGTGGTGCTGCAGTCCTGGATCGCCTGGGGTCCCGAGTGCGTCAAGCGCCTGCGCGGCATGTTCGCCTTCGGCATCTGGGACCGCAGGCAGCAGACGCTGTTCCTGGCGCGCGACCACGTCGGCGTCAAGCCGATGTTCTATTCGCTGCTGCCGGGCGGCCTGTTCGTGTTCGGCTCCGAGCTGAAGTCGATCATGACCTTCCCGGAACTCTCGCGCGCGCTGAACCCGCGCGCCGTCGAGGATTATTTCGCCTACGGCTATGTGCCGGAACCGGACACCATCTTCCACAACGCCCATAAACTCAGTCCCGGCCATGCGATTCTGCTGAAGGTGGGCGACCGCGACGTCAGGCAGCAACGCTGGTGGGACCTGTCGTTCCAGCCGGCCGCGCCGCGCCCCGAGGCGGAAGTGGCGGAAGAACTGATCGAACGCCTGCGCGAGACCGTGCGCCACCAGATGGAGTCCGAGGTGCCGCTGGGCGCCTTCTTATCCGGCGGGGTCGATTCCAGCGCCGTCGTCGCGATGATGGCCGGCGGCGCCGGCGGCCGCATCGACGAAGGCGTGACCACCTGCTCGATCGGCTTCGACGACCCGGAATACGATGAGACCAGGTACGCGACCGAGGTGGCGCAGCGCTATCGCACCCACCATCACGCCCAGATCGTCGACAAGGACGACTACGGCCTGATCGACACGCTGGCCCACCTGTACGACGAACCGTTCGCCGACAGCTCGGCGATCCCGACCTACCGCGTGTGCCAGCTGGCGCGGCGCCACGTGACGGTGGCGCTGTCGGGCGACGGCGGCGACGAGAACTTCGCCGGCTACCGCCGCTACCGCTTCGCCATGGCCGAGCACAGCGTGCGCTCGAAGCTGCCGGACGCGCTCAGGAAACCCCTGTTCGGCACCCTCGGCAGCCTGTACCCGAAGGCCGACTGGGCGCCGCGCATGTTCCGCGCCAAGACCACGTTCGAGGCGCTGGCGCGCGACCTGGTCGAAGGCTACTTCCACGGCGTGTCGCGCCTGCCGGACCGCCAGCGCGAACAGCTGTTCTCGAGCGCGTTCCGCAGCCGCCTGCAGGGCTACCGCGCGATCGACGTGATGCGCCGCCACGCGGCCCAGGCGCCCACCGACGACCCGCTGGCGCTGATCCAGTACCTCGACTTCAAGACCTGGCTGCCGGGCGACATCCTGACCAAGGTCGACCGCGCCAGCATGGCCCATTCGCTCGAGGTGCGCGTGCCCCTGCTCGACCACACCTTCTGCGAGTACGCGGCCACGCTGCCGAACGACCTCAAGCTGCATGGCGGCGAAGGCAAGTACATCCTCAAGAAGGCGCTGCAGCCGCACCTGCCGCACGACATCATGTACCGCGCCAAGAAGGGCTTCTCGATCCCGCTGGCGGCCTGGCTGCGCGGCCCGCTGCGCCAGGCCGTGCGCGACGCCGTGCTGGGCGAGCGCCTGCTCGATACCGGCATCTTCGAACGCCGCACCCTGGAACGGCTGGTCGAGCAGCACCAGGCCGGCACGGCCGACCACAGCGTGGCCCTGTGGTCGTTGATGATGTTCGAGGCGTTCCTGCGCGTCAGTGTCGCTTCCTGACAACCTCCAGTTGCACGGTTTTCGCTACCCTGCCGCTGGCGCGCACGGCATGTCTTACCGTGTGAAAGTTTAAATTTATTTAAGGTAAGATGCTGTCGTAAAGTAAATTTTTCATAGCAGCATGACCCGTCGATGGCAGGGCCGCATGCCGGCCGCCATCCGTCTTACCACGTGGAGCAGTTTCCAGTGCGCATCCTCTACCACCACCGTACCCGTTCCAAGGACGGGCAATACGTCCATATCGAAGAAATGATCCATGCGCTGCGCGCGCAGGGCCACGAGATCGTTATCGTGGCGCCGCCCAGCGCCGAGACCGAATCCTTCGGCGCCGATGCCGGCGCCGTTGCGCTGCTCAAGCGCTGGCTGCCGAAGTGGTTCTACGAACTGATGGAGCTCGGCTATTCGCTGGTGGCGTACCGGCGCCTGGCCAAGGCCATCCGCACGCACCGGCCGGACTGCATCTACGAGCGCTACAACCTGTTCCTGCCGGCCGGGATCTGGGCCGCGCGCCGCTACAGGCTGCCGCTGCTGCTGGAAGTGAACGCGCCGATCCTGGAGGAACGCAGCCGCTACGACGGCCTGTCGCTGACCGGGCTGGCGCGCTGGTCGCAGGCCTACGCGTGGAAGAACGCCGACATGGTGCTGCCGGTGACGCAGGTGCTGGGCGACATCATGCGCTCCTA
>DAMAFT010000336.1:0-5380 GCA_031995805.1 Massilia sp. | reverse complement strand
TCGAGCATCTTGATCGTCTGCGAGTTCACCGCGACGCCGCGGATCTCCTCGATGTCGCCGCGCGTGACCGGCTGGCGGTAGGCGATGATCGCCAGCGTCTCGAGCGTCGCGCGCGAATACTTCGGCGGCTTTTCCGGCGCGATGCGGTCCAGGTAGGGCTTCATCTCGGGCCGGCTCTGGAAGCGCCAGCCGGACGCCAGGCCGACGATCTCGATGCCGCGGTCGCGCCAGTCGTGCCGCAGCTCTTCCAGCAGCAGCTTGATCGTGTCGGCCCCGACGCCCGGCGCGGCCCGCCCGCCGGCATCGACGTCGGCGAACAGCTTCTTCATTCCCTGGATCGTCATCGGCTCGCGCGCACACAGCAAGGCGGTCTCGAGCACCCTCTTGGCCTCATCAGTATTCATGGCGATGTCGTCAGCGGGTTTGCACCTGGATGCAAGGAAAATATCAAACACACACCGGTCAAGGACGACAAGGTCAAGCTGCGGCAGGCGCACTGCGCGATCCGTGTTGAGACTGCAGTCGTTGAATCGGGGTTCCGTGCCCGGACTGGAATTCCGGGGAATACGCGGGGTCGGCGCCCACGCAGGCAATCCATCGGGTGCATGGACTGCAAACGGTTGATTTCGGAAAAACGCAGCTGCCGGCGACGGAGGCTAGGCACGGAAGGCCGGGCTCCGGACGTGCGCCGTGCGAGCGAACGACATCGTTTCTACCGATTGACAGCCATTGTACCCGATAAAACCGCGCAGCGGACATGCCGTGCGCATTGCATCCATGCTGCATGCACGCCGGGCGCCGCGGGGGGGCGGCGGCGCGCGCCGGTCAGCGGGCGAGCTTGCCGGCCAGGATGGCCGAAACACCAGTGAAGGCGGGGTATTCGGCCGTGATCACATAGGTCGGCACCTGCGCCAGGTAGCCGGCAAAGCGGCCCTTCTGCTCGAAACGGTTGCGGAAGCACGACAGGCCGAAGCGCTCGCCCAGGCGCGGCACGATGCCACCGCCGATGTAGACGCCGCCCTGGGCGCCCAGCGTCACCGCCAGGTTGCCGGCGATCGTGCCGAGCATGCCGCAGAAGGTTTCCAGCACTTCCGCGCACAGCGGGCATTCTCCCGCCAGGCCGCGCCGCGAGATGTCCGGCGCGCCCAGGCTCTCGTCCGGCTGGCCGCGGTGGTGCGCCAGCGCGCGGTAGATCAGCTCCAGGCCCGCGCCCGACAGCAGGCGCTCGGCCGACACGTGCTCGAACTCGCGCCAGGCATATTGCAGGATCGCCACTTCGGTCTCGCTGGCCGGCGCGAAGGTCACGTGGCCGCCTTCGCTGCGCAGCGCCGTCCAGTCGCTGCCGGCCGGGATCAGGCCGGACACGCCCAGGCCGGTGCCGGCGCCCACCAGGCCGATCGGCTCGCCGGCGACGGGCGCGCCGCCGCCGACCTGGTGCTTCTCGTGCGGCGCCAGGTGCGGCAGCGACATCGCCAGCGCGGAAAAATCGTTTGCCACCGCAAACACCTCGAATCCCATCTCGCGGCGCAGCGCCTCGGTCGAGAATTCCCAGTGGTGGTTGGTCATGCGCACCATGTCGCCCGTGACCGGATTCGCGATGGCGATGGCGGCATGGCGCACCGCTGCGCCTCCTCCCGCGTCCGCGATGATGGCGGCCGGGGCCGGCAACGCCAGGTAGGCGCGCATCGCATCGGCGAGCGTCGGGTAGCCGGCGCAGGGCAGCACGTCGATCGCCTCGATGCGGCCGGGTCCCGATTCCAGCGCGAAACGCGCATTGGTGCCGCCGATGTCCGCCAGCAGGCGCGGGCTGTCGTGGCGGGATGGATCGGACGGGGACACGGCGGACATGGGCGAAACGGTCATGGCTGTACTCGAAAACGGATGCCCAAGCTTAAGGATTTCTTGGCTTTAACGCAAGCGTTTATTGTAGTTTAGGTACATGGCACCAGTTTTCTCTCGTAATTTTCCGCAAAACCCAGCCAGGAGCCGAGTAGTCGAGCTACCAAGCATGCGACGGGCGGGATGATGGAGAGGGACGGGCGGCGCCGGCAGGCCGGATCAGCCGGCCTTCGGCGTGAGTTCGACGTCGGCCTGCGCGGCGCTGGCGCAGTGGGCGTTCCAGGCGTCGAGCCCGCCATGCAGCGGGCGGGCGCGCTCGAAGCCGTTCTTGACGAATTCCTTGGCGACCTGGGCCGCGGTGACGTCGTTCGGGCAGGAACAGTAGACGACGATGTGGCGCTCCCGGTCGAGCGTGGCCATCAGGCGCTCGGGCGCGTTGTCGCCATACACGAGCGCGCCGGGGATGCCGGCCTCGAGCTGGCGCGCCGTCACGCCGCGCGCGTCGACGATCAGCGGGTCGTGACCGGATTCGAGCAGCACCTTGAGTTCGTCCATGGTCACGCGCGGCACCTTGGCGGCGCCGAGGTTGCGCTTGCGCTCCATGTACTTGAGCAACACGAACAGCGCCAGCAGCGTGCCGACGACCATCAGCGCCGTGCTGCCCATTTCCTCGAGCCAGGCGATCACGTCGTCGATGCTGTCGTGGAACCAGGCGCCCAGGCCCATGCCGACGCTGCTCCACAGCAGGCCGCCGCCGGCCGACAGCGCCAGGAAGCGGCCGGTACTGGTGCCGGTGGCGCCGGCCAGCGGCGACACGATGGTATTGAAGCCGGGAATGAACTTGGCGACGATGAGCGACTTCACGCCCCAGCGCAGGAAATTGTCTTCGGTCTGGCTGACGCAGGAATCCGGCGACAGCGAAATCTTGCACAGCAGGCGCAGGATGCGCTTGCCGTAGTGGCGGCCGGCGCGGAACCAGAAATAATCGCTGATCAGGCATGCCAGCACCGCCGCGCCCAGGTACAGCGGCCAGTGGGCGCCGCCGTCGACGACCATCGCGCCGGCCAGCATCAGGATCGGAAAGGCGGGAATCGGCAAGCCGAGCTGCTCCACCAGCACCAGACCGAACACGATCAGGATGCCATAGGTATGTAGCAGTTGCGAGAGCTGGGCCATCCGGCTATGTTAGCGGAAATCCATCGCCACGTTTGCCTTTCCTGCATTTTGGCCGGGCCGCGCTGCCCTTTTCACAACAGTCGCCTCCCCTGCCTACTCCTGCATACGAGCAACCTGATCAACCGCAAACCGGGGTCAGAGCCGGGGTCAGAGCCCGGTTTTGGGCAATTTCCTCAAACCGGGGTCTGACCCCGGTTTGAGGGGGGCGCATGCTCAGGCGCCGCGCGGGATGGCGGCCAGCAGCTGGCGGGTGTAGGGGTGCTGCGGGTTGCGGTAGAGCTCGTCAGAGTCGGCCAGCTCGACCACGCTGCCGTGGTGCATCACCATCACGCGGTCCGAGATGTACTTGACGACCGCCAAGTCGTGCGAGATGAAGATGTAGCTCATCTTGTATTCGTCCTGCAGGTCCTGCAGCAGGTTCAGGACCTGGGCCTGCACCGACACGTCCAGCGCCGACACCGATTCGTCGCAGACCAGGATTTCCGGCTTCATCGTCAGGCAGCGCGCGATCGCGATGCGCTGGCGCTGGCCGCCCGAGAATTCGTGCGGGTAGCGGTCGAACGCCTGTTCCGGCAGGCCCACGCGGCGCAGCAGGTGGCGCGCATGTTCGATGCGCTCGGCGTCGCCGGCGCCGATGCGGTGGATGCGCATCGGTTCGAGCAGGATCTGGCCGACCGTGAAGCGCGGATTCAGCGAGGCATACGGGTTCTGGAAGATGATCTGGATGCGCGGCTTGCAGGCCTGGAATTCGCGGTCGCTCATCGCCACCAGGTCGCGGCCGTCGAACAGCGCGCTGCCGCCGCTGGCGCGGTGCAGGCGCAGCAGCGTCAGGCCGACCGTGGTCTTGCCGGAACCCGATTCGCCCACCACGCCCAGCGTCTTGCCGCGCTGCAGGGTGAACGAGACATCCTTCACGGCGCGGAATTCGCGCTTGCCGAACAGGCCCTCGCGCACGCGGAAGCTCTTGGCGAGGTTGCGCACCACCAGCACCTCGTCGCCGCCCGGTTCGTAGCCGCGCAGGCGCTGCGGCAGCGCGATGCCTTCGCGCGCGCGGCCCGCGAGATGATCGTCGATCACGGGCAGGCGCAGCGGCCGCTCGTCCAGCTTCGGACGGCAATGCAGCAGCGCGCGCGTGTAGTCGTCGCGCGGCGCGCCCAGCACCTGGGCGGCGTCGCCCTCTTCGCGCACCTCGCCGTGGCGCATGACGATCACGCGGTCGGCGATCTCGCCGACGAGGCCCAGGTCGTGGGTGATGAACAGCACCGCCATGCGGCGCTTGCGCTGCAGGCTAGCGATCAGTTCCATGATCTGCTTCTGGATGGTCACATCCAGCGCCGTGGTAGGTTCGTCGGCGATCAGGAGCTTGGGTTCGCAGGCGATCGCCATCGCGATCATCACGCGCTGCTGCTGGCCGCCCGACAGTTGGCCCGGGTAGGCGTCGATCTTCGCGGCCGGGTCGGGGATGCCGACCTCCTCCAGCAGCGCCAGCGTGCGCGCGCGCGCCTGGCGCCTGTCCATGCCCATGTGCAGGCGCAGGACCTCGCCGACCTGGAAGCCGACCGTGAACACCGGGTTCAGCGAGGACATCGGTTCCTGGAAGATCATCGCGATGTCCTTGCCGCACAGCCGGCGCCGTTCGCCGGCGGGCAGGCCGAGCAGCTCGCGGCCGTCGAAGCGGATCGACGAACCGTCGTGCACGACCGTCGTTTCCGGCGGCAGCAGGCCCATCACGGCCAGCGAGCTGACCGACTTGCCGCTGCCCGATTCGCCGACCAGGGCGACGGTGCCGTCCGGCGGCAGGCTGAACGAGATCCCCTTGACGGCCTCGACCGTGTGCTTCTTGTCGGTGCGGAATGCGATGCGCAGGTTGCGCACCTCCAGCAGGTGCTCGGGCATGCTCATTCTTTATTTCACTTTCGGATCGAGCGCGTCGCGCAGCGCGTCGGCGAACAGCGAGAACGCCGTCACCAGCACGGCCATGGCCCCGGCCGCGGCCGCCAACTGCCACCACTTGCCGAGGATCAGTTCGTTCTGCGCCTCGTTCAGCATGCTGCCCCAGGACACCACGCCGACCGGCACCCCGAAGCCCAGGAAGGAAAGAATCACCTCGGCCTTGATGAAGCCGACCACGAGGATCGACACCTGCACCAGCGCCACGTGCGACACGTTCGGGAAGATGTGGCCGAACATCTTGCGCCAGCTCGAGGCGCCGATGGCGTCGGCCGCCATCACGTACTCGCGCGCCTTGTGCTTGATGTATTCGGCGCGGATCAGGCGGTAGGGACCGGTCCAGCCGGTCAGGCCGAGGATCAGCACGATGCTCAGCACGCCCTTGGTCTGCAGTACCGCCGCCACGCTCAGGACC
>DAMAFT010000335.1:0-5383 GCA_031995805.1 Massilia sp. | reverse complement strand
GCTGCTGCGTCGCGCCGTCGCCCATGCGCTTCAACTCGTATAGCGCCACGCCCCCTTCCAGCAGTTCGCGCCGCCATTTGGCATACCCCGCATGCACGGCGGCGACGTCGGTGGCATGCAGCGAATTGGTCAGCACCCGCACCCGCACGCCGGCACGCGCCATGCCGGCCAGCGTGCGCGTCGTCTCCTTGCCCGGCACGAAGTACGGCGACACGATGTCGACCTGCTTGCGCGGCTCGCCCAGCAGTTCGCGCAGCTTGAGCGCCATGCGCGACTGCGGCGGCGCCGTACCCAGCACCTTGGCCGGATCGTCGCTGACCAGGCGCGCCGCGCCCCATTCCAGCGCCAGGCGCCGCTGCGCCAGTTGCTCGACGAAAGGAGAGGTGCGCAGCGCGTCGAGATAGGCGCGCGCGTCCGGCCGGGCGCCCAGCGCGGCGGCCTGGCGCGGTAGCGCGTCCGGTGCATCGGCGGTGCCGGCATCGGCCAGGACCGCCACCGGATAGGCGGAGCCGCTGTTCCAGTAGCGGTCGAAGTCGCGCGAGACGGCCTGCACCACCGGGCCGACGGCCAGCACGTCCAGGTCGACGAACAGGAAATCGTCGCCGGCGCCGAAGTACTCGTCGCCGACGTTGCGCCCGCCGACGATCGTCGCCTGGTTATCGGCCGTGAACGATTTATTGTGCATGCGCCGGTTCAGGCGCGCGAAGTCGTTCAGGTAGCCGAGGCTGCGCCAGCTGCGCGCGGCGAAGGGATTGAACAGGCGGACTTCGACGTTCGGCACGCGGTCGAGCGCCAGCAGCGCCGGATCCAGGCCGTCGGTATTGTTATCGTCCAGCAGCAGGCGCACGCGCACGCCGCGCGCGGCGGCGGCGCGCAGGGATTCCAGCAGCAGCGTGCCGGTGAGGTCCTTGCGCCAGATGTAGTACTGGACGTCGAGGCTGCGTTCGGCCCGCGCCGCCAGCAGGGCGCGCGCGGCGAACGCATCGCGGCCGTCGGCCAGCGGGTAGATGCCCGTCAGCCCCGGATGCGCCGCGGCCACTGGCGCGATGGCCGTGCCCAGCGTCGTATCCGCCGTATCGGCGAAGGCGCTGGAGGGTGCGCGCGCCGGTGGCGGCGGCAGCGTGGGCGGCAGACAGGCGCATCCGAGGACGGCCGCTGCGACGAACGCGAGCGCCGCCCCTCCTTTCAGGAAAGCCGACGCCCGCACGGGTTCACATCCCGTCGAAGTTCGGTTTGCGCTTTTCCAGGAAGGCGGCCATGCCCTCCTTTTGCGCGGCCGTGCCGAAGCCGGCATGGAAGAAGCGGCGCTCGTAGCGCACGCCCTCGGTCAGCGTGGTCTCGAAGGCGCGGTTGACGGCGTCCTTGATCTGCATGGCCACCGACACCGGCATGGCCGCGATGCCCTCGGCCACTTCCAGCGCCACCGTCATGGCCAGGTCGGCCGGCACCACGCGCGACACCAGGCCGGTGCGCTCGGCTTCGGCCGCGTCGATCATGCGCGCGGTCAGCAGCATGTCCATGGCCTTCGACTTGCCGATGGCGCGCGGCAGGCGCTGGGTGCCGCCGGCGCCCGGGGTCACGCCGACCCTGATCTCGGGCTGGCCGAATTTCGCGTTGTCGGCCGCGATCAGGAAGTCGCACATCATCGCCAGCTCGCAGCCGCCGCCCAGCGCATAGCCGGCGACGACGCCGATCACGGGCTTCCTCACGTCGAGGATGTGCTCCCAGTTGCGGCCGATGTAGTTGCCCGGATAGGTGTCGGCATAGGTGTAGGCGGCCATGGCGGCGATGTCGGCGCCCGCCGCGAAGACCTTGTCGCTGCCGGTCAGGATCATCACGTTGACGGACGGGTCGGCGTCGAACGCGTGCAGCGCGTGACCCAGCTCGTTCATCATGTTGTCGTTGAGGGCGTTCATCGCCTTCGGACGGTTCAGGCGGATCACGACGACCTTGTCGTGACGTTCGATCAGCAGGTCTGCATACTCCATGGGACACCCCTTATATGAGAAGACCCCCGGATTGTAGCGCCAGAACCACGAAAAGGTGACGTATACGGCAAGCTTGTGCTGCTATCATCTCTCCTCTTGCGATCCGTCGAGCCCGTCGTGCCGTCCTCCACCCTCCTGCGCCGCCTCGCCGGCGACCAGCAACTGCGCAACCCGGACTTCCGCCGCTTCTGGGCCAGCAGCATCCTGTCCAACTTCGGCGCCCAGATCACGCTGCTGGCCCTGCCGATCTGCGCCGCCCTGCTGCTGCATGCGACGCCCGCGCAGATGGGCGCGCTGGCCGCCGCCGGTTCCCTGCCCTTCCTGCTGTTCGGCCTCCCGACCGGCGTGCTGCTGGAACGCCGGCGGCGCCTGCCCGTCAAGCTGTGCAGCGATGCGATGGTGGCCATCGGCCTGGCGACCGTGCCGCTGGCCTGGTGGCAGGGCTGGCTGACGATCCACTGGCTGTACGCGGTCGAATTCGTGCTCGGCACCAGCTACGTGGTGGGCGGCGGCGCCGAGCAGGTCTTCCTGACCTTCCTGGTCGGGCGCGACGGCCTGATCGACGCCCAGGCCAAGTTCGGCGCCACCGAATCGGCCTCGCGCCTGCTCGGTCCCGGCCTGGCGGGCATCCTGGTCCAGCTGCTGGGCGCGCCCTTCGCCATCCTGTGCAACGTGGCCGGCTTCGCGGTCTCGATCCTGAACCTGCGCCGCATCCGGGCGCGCGAACCGCAGCCGCACCCGCCGCAGTCGCACGCGCTGCGCGACATGCTCGACGGCCTGTCCTTCGTCTGGAAGCACCCCACCCTGCGCCTGCTGGCCTGGACCTCGGCCTGCTGGCACCTGCTGTTCTACGGCTACACGGCCCTGTACGTACTGTTCGCCACCCGGGCGCTCGGGCTGGCACCGGGGACGATGGGCATGGCGCAGATGCTGGGCGGCGTCGGCGTGTTCGCCGGCTCGATGCTGCTCAAGCCCCTGGGGCGGCGCTTCGGCACCGGCGCCACCATCGCGATCGGCCTGTCCGCGTCGAGCCTCGGCTTCGTGCTGATGCCGGCGATCCCGCGCGATTTCATGGGCAGCAGCAGCGCCAGCGCCATCGCCTATGCCGTCGTCGTGTTCTGGCTCGATTGCGGCGCGATCCTGTTCTTCCTGCCCTACCTGGCGCTGCGCCAGCGCGTCACGCCGGACGCCTTCCTGGGCCGGATGACCTCGACGATGCGTTTCCTGACCGTGGCCATGGCACCGCTGGGCGCGGCCGGCGCCGGCATGCTGGGCGAGCGCTTCGGCGTGCGCGGCGGCCTGGCGTTCGTGGCCCTCGGCGCGGCCGTGCTCACGCTGGCCACCCTGGCCGGCACCCGGCTGCGCCACGTGAAGGAATAGGTCAGCGTGCCGCCGACACCGGCGCCGGCCGCGGCAACAGCACCCATACCTGCCCGCGCTGCTTCATGCGCCCGGCATTGTCGGCCGCCTGCGCGCCGAAGCCGAAGAAAAAGTCGGCGCGGATGGCCCCCTTGATCGCGCCGCCCGTGTCCTGGCCCATCACCAGGCGCTGCAGCGGCGCCGTGCCGGCCGGCTCCGTCGTCGCCAGGAAGACCGGCGCGCCCAGCGGCAGGAACGCCGGATCGATCGCCACCGAGCGCGCCGGCGTCAGCGGCACGCCGAGCGCGCCCTTCGGACCGACGCCCGGATCCGGCAGGCGCTCCTCGCGGAAGAAGATATAGCTGGGATTGACGTTCAGGAGTTCCTGGCGCCGCTGCGGATGCGCGGCGATCCAGGCCTTGATGCCCTGCGCGGTGGCCTGCTCGGGCGTCAGCTCGCCCTGGTCGACCAGCCAGCGGCCGATCGCCTTGTACGGATGGCCGTTCTGGTCGGCGTAGGCCACGCGCACGGTGCCGCCACCGCCGTCGAGTTCCACGCGGCCGGAACCCTGCACCTCGAGGAAGAAGGCTTCGACCGGATCGTCGACCCACAGCAGTTCCTTGCCGGGGATGCGCGCGCGCTCGATCTCGGCGCGCGTCCCGTAGGGCACCACGGTCTTGCCCGACAGGCGGCCGCGCAGGCGCATGCCCTTCAGGCTCGGGTAGACGCTCGCCAGGTCGACGGTGACCAGGTCGTCCGGCACCTTGTACAGCGGCGTCTGGTAGGCGCCGCCGCGCTTGCGCGAACCGCGCAGCGCCGCCTCGTAGTAGCCGGTGATCAGGCCGGCGTCGGCGCCGTCGGCGGCGCGCACCAGGTTCGGCACGAAATACGCCTCGAAGTAGGTGCGGATCGCCGCGCCGTCGGCCGCGTCGACCGCGCGCGCCGCCGCGCAGGCGGCCTTCCAGTCGGCTTTTGCCTGCAGCGCGCGGCACGACGCCTGCCAGGCCGGCCAGGCCTGGCGCAGGTCGTCCTGGCGCCAGCCCGGCAGCACGTCGAATGCGACAGGGGTGAACAACGGCGCCGGCGGCTGCGGCTGCGGCTGCGGCTGCGGCGGCACGGTGACCGGCCCCACCGGCGGCGGCATCCTCACGGGCGGCTGCGGCGGCGTAGTCGAGCAGGCCGCCAGCAAGGCGACGAGGGTCGATAAAGCGGGTACACTGCGGCGTGTCGAGAGCATGGGGAAACCGTGATGTGGATACTGCTGTTGGAAGCGGGCGTGGCGCTGTTCCTGCTGGTGTTCATCGTGTGGTGGACGATGTTTGCGGGCCGCAAGCCCGAGCAGCAGCCGCGCAAGCCTGAGCGCGAACACGAACGCCGGCGGGACGATACGCCGGCGCCCTGATCAGTGCAGCGCGTGCGGCAGCGACAGCACGAACTCCGGGATCGGCACCTCGAAGCGGTGGCCGTCCTCGGCGACGAAGAAATACTCGCCCTTCATCGAGCCGAGCTGGGTTTCCAGCTGGGTGCCGCTGGTGTATTCGAACTGCTCGCCCGGCTGCAGCAGCGGCTGGTGGCCGACCACGCCCAGGCCGCGCACTTCCTGCAGCTGGTTGTTGGCGTCGGTGATCACCCAGTGGCGCGAGATCAGCTGGGCCGGCACGGTGCCGGTATTGCGGATCGTGATCGTGTAGGTGAACACGTGCTGCGTCCGCTCCGGGTTGGACTGTTCCGGCAGATACTGCGTCCTGACGGTGATCGCGAAATCGTAGGCGGACATGGGTGTTCCTCTCGGGTTGGCAAACGTGGCCAACATGATACAACGGCGGCCGCAATGGCGGCGGCGGGCAGCCCGGGGCCGCTCGTCGGCGTACAATGACGCCTCTCCGTAATCAGCACGACAAGACCCGCCATGACCACCTACCGCATCGCCCCCAGCATCCTGTCCGCAGACTTCGCCCGCCTCGGCGAGGAAGTGAAGAACGTCGTCGCCGCCGGCGCCGACATCATCCACTTCGACGTGATGGACAACCACTACG
>DAMAFT010000334.1:0-5394 GCA_031995805.1 Massilia sp. | reverse complement strand
CGACGATGGTGCTGTTGATGTTGGTGAACACCTTGAATTCGTCGGCGCAGCGGATATCGTAGCCGTACGACGAGGTACCCCACGAAATGATCTTGCGGCCGTCGGCCTCGCGCACCTGCTTGGGCGAGAACGGCTCGATCATGCCGTGCTGCTCCGCCATCCGGCGGATCCATTTGTCGCTCTTGATACTCATCGCTGGGGCTTCCTGTTCTGCTGATTGCGGGATATGAATCCCGCAATTCTACGCGATTCGCGCCGGTTTTTATACGGCCAGGGCCCGGTCCCGCGGCGGGGCCGCCTGCGCGCCCTGGGCCAGCAGGCGCAGGATCATCTCGCGCGTGAGCTGGGCCGTCAGTTGCGGCGACTCCATCGGATACAGGTGCGTGCCCGCGATCGTCACCAGGTTCTTGCCGACCAGCCTGCGCGTCGCGTCCAGGCCGGCCTGGCGCAGCTCCTGGGAATCGGTGCCGGCGATGAAGCCGACCGGCACCGGGAACGGCTTGCGCAGGATCGCGTCCATGTCGTGCGGCAGCGTGCTGTAGATGGCCGCCTCGACGTCGCGGTCGAAGCGCAGCTGCACGCCCTCCGGATGGGGTTTCAAGCCATGGTCCAGGTAGTCGTCGAGGGCGCCGGGCGCCCAGGCGCGGAAGATCGGCTTGGCGTGGAAATGGTCGAAGGCGGCCTGGCGCGACGGCCAGACGTTGCGCCGGCGCAGTGCGACGCCACCGGGCGACAGCCGGTAGCGCAGGCCGAGCGCCTTGGCCGCGCGCCAGGCCAGCGCGCGCCAGCCCGCGACCACCGGCGAGTCCAGCATCACGACGCAGCGCGCCAGGTCGGGCCGCTTGTAGGCGGCCAGCATGCCGACGGCGCCGCCCAGCGAATGGCCGACCAGGATGGCGGGACGGCCATGCGCTTCCAGCAGCGCGATCAACTCGTCGACCGGCCCACGCCAGTTGTCGTCGACCGGCCAGCGCGGATCGTGGCCCAGCATGTCGGTGGTGCGGACGTCGTAGTCCTCGCGCAGCAGGTCGAGCAGCCGGCCGTAGGAGCCGGACGGATAGCTGTTCCCGTGCGTGAAATGCAGCAGTGGTTTGGTCATCGGGGGCGGACGCAGCAAAAATGACGGCGTCCATTGTAATGCCGCCGTCACGTCCGCCACCCTTTATTAGAGGGAAACACCTACGGTCAGCGTGACCGTATAGCCCTCGGCGGCCGACCCCGTCACGGTGCCCATCTGCAGCGTCACGCCGTCGTTGAAGACGTTGTCGGTCGTGTAGCTGATGGCCGACAGGTTGCGCGCGCTGGCGCTGTAGGCGCTGGTGGCGTAGACGGTATTCAGCACGTCCATCGGAAACGTGAACTGCGAGGTCTTGACCTTGTTGGCGGCGCTGGAGGCGGCCGCCAGGCTGCGGTAGACCTCGAAGTGCACGTGCGGCATCCGGCCCGCGTAGCAGCCCGGGAAGATGGTCTGGAAGGTCACCACGCCGTCGGCGTCGGCCTCCTGCACGCCGCGCAGGTAGTTCTCGTTGGCCAGGCCGGTCGCGTACATCGCGTAGTTGCCGTCGCGGTCGCAATGCCACAGGTACAGTGCCGAACCGGGGATCGTGGCGCAGCTCGCGCCCACGTTCACCAGCTGCAGCTTGATGGTGAGCGGGATGCCGGCCGCCGTGGCGCTGCCCGGCGCCACGCTGGTGCGGATGTCGCTGCGCACGATGCCCGACAGCGTCAGCGCGTTGGCGACGCCGCCGGCGTTGCGGTTGGTGCCGTCGCCCGGATACGGGCCGGCCGTTTCTTCCGGAATGACGGCGCAGCCGGTGCCGGTGCTGCCCGTGCTGCCCGTGCTGCCGGTGCCGGTCGTGGTGCTGCCCGTCGCGATGCTGGCGGCGGTGCCGGTACTGCCCTCCGAGCCGCCGCCGCAGCCGGCCAGCGGCAGGATGGCGGCGCCGGCGCCGGCGAACAGCCAGCGCAGCGAGGTGCGGCGGCCGGTGCCGGATGCCAGCAGGCGCTCGAGGTCGGCCTGCAGGCCGAGATGGTGGTCGGGTTCGCCGCCGTGCTGGCTGGCGTCGTGGTCGCGGTGGGGACGCATTCGGTTCTCCTGGTGTGCTGCCGTGATGGCTGTGAGGCGTTATCGTGCCGGCGCGGCCTGCGGCGCCTGCGGGCCCTGGCCCTGCGCTGCATCCGGGCGTCCGTGCGGACCGCGCTCGCGGTGCTGGCGCAGCCGGGCACGCTGCTCCGGCGTGAGCACGGCCAGCACCTGCGCTTCGGTACGGGCGCGCAGCAGCGCCTCGGCGGCCACGGCCTGGCCCAGGTCGCGCGACAGCGCCGCTGCTGTTGCCTCGTCGAAGCGCTCGGCGCGGCCGAGTTCGCGCAAGCCGTCGCCGGCCTTGCGCAGCGCCTTTTCCTGTTCGCGGCGCTGCGGCGCCTGGGCGTGCATGATGGCGAACAGCTTGTCCTGCTGGGCTTCCGACAACGCCAGGCCGTGCAGGTTACCGAACGGCATGCCCGGACCGGACATGCCGAAGCGGCCGCCGCCGGGACCATCCTCGGGGCCGCCCGGGCCGCGGCCGTCGCGGTCGTCCGGACCGTGGCCGCGCGGACCGTCCGGTGCCGGTTCCGCCGCGGCGGCATCGGCGGCGGCCGGCGCGGCCTGCACGGGAAGGCCGGCGCCGAGAGAGGTAGCGAGCAATGCGGCGAGCAGCGCGGCCGCCAGCGGTGGGCGAGTGAGTGTCATCGTGGTCATCCTTTCTGAATCGGAGACCGCATTCTCGGCGCCGCCCATGTAAAGCGGTGTTGACTCGGTGTAAATCGGGGTAAAGACGCCAGGCCCGCCATCCCGGGCGACACGGGGCTTTGCTAAGATGCGAGCATGAACCAAGTACTGCTCATCGACGACGACACCGAACTGGTCGGCATGTTTTCCGAATACATGGAACAGGAGGGCTTTCGCGTGTCCTGCGCCCACGACGGCGAGACCGGCGCGCGCGAGGCCCTGAGTGGCCAGTATGCGATCGCCGTGCTCGACGTCATGATGCCGCGCATGAACGGCATCGAGACGCTGCGCCGCATCCGCGCCGCCAGCCGCATGCCGATCCTCATGCTCACCGGGCGCGGCGACGACGCCGACCGCATCCTCGGCCTGGAACTGGGCGCCGACGACTACGTCACCAAGCCCTGCACCCCGCGCGAACTGACGGCGCGCGTGCGCGCCATCCTGCGCCGCACCCAGGGCACGGGCAACGACGGTCCCGGCATCACCCTCACGGTCGGCAAGCTGACCATGCTGCCGGAACAGCGCCGCGCCACCTGGGACGGCCAGGCGCTGGAACTGACCAGCACCGAATTCAACCTGCTCGAAGTCCTGGCGCGCAATGCCGGGCGTCCGGTCAGCAAGAACGACCTGTCCGAACAGGGCCTGGGGCGCCCGCTGGCGCGCTTCGACCGCAATATCGACGTCCACCTGAGCAGCCTGCGCCACAAGCTCGGCACGCTGTCCGACGGACGTTCCTGCCTGCAGACGGTGTACCGCCTGGGCTACCAGCTGATCCGCGAGTGACGATGGGCCGGCTGTTCTGGAAGTTCTTCCTGTCGATCCTGCTGGCACAGGTGGCGGCGACCATCGGCATCGGCGGCACCCTGTGGCTGCGCGACCAGGCGCGCCAGCGCGCCGACGAGCCGACCCTCGACGCCAGTCCGCCCGCCACCATCATGCTGGACGCCGCGCGCGCCACGCTCAAGCATGGCGGGATCGATGGCCTGCGCGAACTGGCTGCCACCAGCCGCCGCATGCGCCTGTACGTGCTCGACGAGCAGGGCCACGAACTGCTGGACCGCACCGTTCCCGCCAAGCTGCGCGAGGAGGTCGAGCGCAGCCTCACCGGCGACGGCCCGACCCAGGCGGTGACGCGCCTGGCCGGCCCCGACGGCCGCCGCTACCTCGCGTTCGCCTCGCGCGCGCCGCGCATGCCGGGCATGGCCCTGGGGATGGGAATGGGCATGGACGGTCCTGGGCCTGGCCCATATCCAGGCCGGTACCCTGGCCCATACCGCGGCCCGTACGCGGGGCCGGGCATGGGACCGGGCCAGGGCGGCGGACCCGGTCCGATGGCGGGTGGCGAACTGCGCCGTGCGCCGGGCTGGTTTGGCATGCCGCCGGAACTGGGCCGCCACGTCGGCCGCTGGCTGCCGTTCGTGGCCGCCACGCTGGCCAGCCTGCTGTTCGCGGCGCTGCTGGCCTGGTATTTCTCGCGCCCGATCCGCGCGCTGCGCAGCGCCTTCGAGGCGGCCGCCGCGGGCGACCTGGCGCCGAAGTTCGCCGCCGGCAAGCCGCGCCTGATCGGCGACGAGCTGGCCGAACTGGGCCAGGACTTCGACCGCATGAGCGCCCAGCTGCGCAACCTGATGGACGGCCAGCGCCGCCTGCTGCACGACGTCTCGCACGAACTGCGCTCGCCGCTGGCGCGCCTGCAGGCCGCCATCGGCCTGGCGCACCAGCAACCCGACCGCATCCAGCCCAGCCTCGAGCGCATCGAGCGCGAGAGCGTGCGCATGGACCGCCTGGTCGGCGAGTTGCTGACCCTGTCGCGCCTGGACGCCGGCGCGAGCCCGCCGGCGTCCGAGCCGGTCGACCTGGTCGAGATGGTCGACCAGGTCGCCGAGGACGCGCGCTTCGAGGCCGGCGCCCGCATCGCGGTCGACGCCCCGGTGCCGGTGACCGTTCACGGTGCGCCCGACCTGCTGTGGAGCGCCGTCGAGAACATCGTGCGCAACGCCGTCAAGCACGGCGGCGCCGAGGGCGAGGTCGACATCGCCATCCATCCGGACGGCGCCCAGGTGCACGTCGAGGTGCTCGACCGCGGTCCCGGCATCGCCGACGAACACCTGGGCGACGTGTTCGAACCGTTCTTCCGCTCGAATCCGACCCGCAACAACGTCGACGGCCACGGCCTCGGCCTGGCCATCGCCAGGCGCGTGGTCGAAACCCACGGCGGGCACATCGCGGCGGCCAACCGAGACGGTGGGGGCTTGCGGGTGACGATCACGCTGCCGCTGGCCGGACAGGGCGCGCCGGCACGCATCGCGCGCGCGGCCTGAGCCGGACGGCGCCCGTCAGCGCCCGTGCCAGTAGCGCGGTGCGGCGCGGCGCCAGGCGCGCAGCCCGACCTCGTCGCCGACGTCGAGCATGACCGCGCCCTCCTCGTCGGTGCGCCAGCGCGCGATGCCCAGCGCGCCGTAGCGTTCGTAGACCTCCGCCTTCGGGTGGCGGTAGCGGTTGCGGTAACCTACCTGGAAGATCCCGATCGACGGCCGCACCGCCTGCAGGAAGGCGGGCGTCGACGACGTGCCGCTGCCGTGGTGCGGCGCCAGCAGCACGTCGGCGCGCAACGGGGTGCCCGC
>DAMAFT010000333.1:0-5436 GCA_031995805.1 Massilia sp. | reverse complement strand
GTTTACGCATCAATATCCGTTTACACCCCTTGCCGCCGGAGCCGCCATGTACCTCGGACGCAAGCTGCTGTTCCTGATCCTCGTGCCGGGCGCCACGCTCGTCCTCGCCGCCGCGGCGGCCGCCCTGCGCCTGCCGGACCTGCCGCTGGCACGCTGGATCGCGGGCGGCGCCCTGTGCTACGTCATCTACGGCCTGTTCGACTGGCTGGGAGACCTCGTGTTCCAGCGCGTCGCCCCGGTGCGCCCACCTGCCGGGCGGATGCGCGTGGCGGCGCGGCACCGGGCCCGCCGCGCCCTGTGGATCGGCCTGGCCGCGGTTGCCGTCGCCGGCATCGCCGGCCTGGAATGGCTGGCGGGACTGGGTACGGTCTCCGTCCTGTTCGGCCTGGAAACCCGGTTCGCCGACCTCTACCCTTACGCACCGGCGGCCGGCAAGGCCGGCTGAACGCCAGCGTGGCCGGCATGGACGGGGAATCGTCCGTCTCGCGCCGGCGCCTCGTGCTATCGTGGCCCGACACCGACCATGACGAGGAGCCCATGCCGACACTCGACGATCCATCCCTGTTGCGCCAGCAAGCCTATATCGACGGCGCATGGTGCGACGCCCTCGACGGCAAGACCATCGCCGTCACCGATCCCGCCACCGGCGCCACGCTGGGCACCGTGCCGCGCATGGGCGCCCAGGAAACCCGGCGCGCCATCGAAGCGGCCCAGGCCGCCTGGCCCGGCTGGCGCGCCCGCACCGCGCGCGAGCGGGCGCTGGTGCTGCGCAAGTGGAACGACCTGATGCTGGAACACGCCGACGACCTCGCCGCCATCATGACCCGCGAGCAGGGCAAGCCGCTGGCCGAGTCGAAGGGGGAAATCGCCTACGCCGCCTCGTTCTTCGAATGGTTCGGCGAGCAGGCCAAGCGCATCGAGGGCGACGTGCTGGAAGCCCCGGCGCGCGGCCAGCGCATCGTCGTCACGAAGGAACCGATCGGCGTATGCGCCGCCATCACGCCGTGGAACTTCCCGGCCGCCATGATCGCCCGCAAGGTCGCCCCCGCCCTGGCCGCCGGCTGTCCCATCGTGCTCAAGCCCGCCGGGCTGACGCCCTTTTCCGCGCTGGCCCTGGCCGTGCTGGCCGAGCGCGCCGGCGTGCCGAAGGGCGTGTTTTCGGTCGTCACCGGCGATTCCGGGCCGATCGGCGGCGAGCTGTGCGCCAATCCCATCGTGCGCAAGCTCAGCTTCACCGGCTCGACCGCCGTCGGGCGCCAGCTGATGGCGCAGTGCGCGCCCACGCTCAAGAAACTGTCGCTGGAACTGGGCGGCAATGCGCCCTTCATCGTGTTCGACGATGCCGACCTCGACGCGGCCGTCGAAGGCGCCATCGCCTCGAAGTACCGCAACATGGGGCAGACGTGCGTGTGCGCCAACCGCATCTACGTGCAGGACGCCGTCTACGACGCGTTCGCCGCCAAACTGGTCGAGGCCGTGCGCAAGCTACAGGTAGGCAACGGCATGGAAGCCGGCATCGACCAGGGTCCGCTGATCGAGGACAAGGCCGTGGACAAGGTCGAGCAGCACATCGCCGACGCCGTGGCGAAGGGCGCGCGCGTCCTGCTGGGCGGCGAGCGCCATGCCCTGGGCCGCACCTTCTTCGAGCCGACGGTGCTGGCCGACGTCACCCCGGCGATGCGCATCTCCGACGAAGAAACCTTCGGCCCGGTCGCGCCGCTGTTCCGCTTCCGCACCGAGGACGAGGCGGTCGCGCTGGCGAACGCGTCCGAATTCGGGCTGGCCGCCTATTTCTATGCGCGCGACGTCGGGCGCGTGACGCGCGTGGCCGAACGGATCGAATCCGGCATGGTCGGCGTGAACACGGGCCTGGTCTCGAACGAGGTCGGGCCGTTCGGCGGGGTCAAGCAGTCGGGCATGGGCCGCGAGGGTTCCAAGTATGGCATGGACGACTACCTCGTCATCAAGTACGTCTGCCTGGGTGGTATTTGATGCACCGTTCAATTACGAAAAGATAACTGACTATCCATTAATGTGGTAGATGCGTTGTATGTTTTCCACAGCGCAATATTGAATTTGTTTTGTAGGAATCATCCTACTAAAATTTGTCACCCACTGTCGACCCCGGCAAGCCCTTGCCGGTGTCCCGCTCCCCCGTTTCGGCCCCCCAAAACCCGGACCGCCGCAATCTCCCGCCCACAGGCCAACAGGGATGGTTCATGCCTGCGCGGCAAGTGCGTACTTACTTATCACTCCAGGCACAATAATAAGGATGAACATGAAGTTGAAAAACATGAAGATCGGGTCGCGCCTCACACTGGGCTTCGGCCTGGTACTGGGAATGCTGGTCGTCGTCTCGTTTACTGCCATCAGGAACATGAATGCGCTCAACGCGTTGAACGACAAGGTCGTGAATGACAGTAACGTCCAGCTCGAAGCGGCCAATAGCATGCGCGATGCGCAGCGCCGCATCGCGATCGGCGTGCGCGACATCATCCTGACCGAAGACGAGGAAGGCATGAATGCCCTGGCCAAGACCGTGGATACGGCCTGGGAAGACTATGTGCGTTCGCGCGACCGGCTGGAAAAGCTGGTCACCGATCCGCAGCGCGTCGAGATGCTGGCCCGCATCACCGAGGCGCGCGACAAGGCCGCCCCGCTGGTCGCCAAGGCCCAGGAACTTGGGCGCGCGAACCAGCTTGCCGAAAGCGTCGCCTACCTGAAGTCGACCGTCGTGCCGGCGGTACGCGACTGGCAGCTGAAGATCACCGAGATGATCAAGGACCAGACCGCGCGTAACCTGGCCCAGCAGGAACAGGGCCAGGCCGACTTCGAACGGGCGCGCCTCGTGCTGGCCGGCGTGACGGCGCTGGCGCTGCTGGTGGCGGTCGCCGTCGGCTGGTTCATCACGCGCTCGATCGTCCTGCCGATGCGCCGCGCCGTGGACGTGGCCAAGACCGTCGCCGCCGGTGACCTGAGCAGCCATATCGTCGTCGATTCCACCGACGAGACCGGCGAACTGCTGGGCGCGCTGAAGGAGATGAACGGTTCGCTCCACAACATCGTCGGCCAGGTGCGCAGCGGCACCGAGACGCTGGTCACGGCGTCCGGCGAGATCGCCAGCGGCAACCTCGACCTGTCCAGCCGCACCGAGCAGCAGGCCGGCGCCCTCGAGGAAACGGCTTCGTCGATGGAAGAACTGACGGCGACCGTCAAGCAGAACGCGGAAAACGCACGCCAGGCCAACCAGCTGGCGCAGTCGGCGTCCGACGTGGCCCGCCGCGGCGGCGCGGTCGTCGCCGACGTGGTGACGACGATGGGCTCGATCCACGCCTCGGCCAACAAGATCGTCGACATCATCGGCGTGATCGACGGCATCGCCTTCCAGACCAATATCCTGGCGCTGAATGCGGCGGTCGAGGCCGCTCGCGCCGGCGAACAGGGCCGCGGCTTCGCCGTGGTCGCTTCCGAAGTGCGCAACCTGGCCCAGCGCTCGGCCGCGGCCGCCAAGGAAATCAAGGGCTTGATCGGCGACTCGGTGGAAAAAGTCGATGCCGGCAGCAAGCTGGTGCAGGAGGCCGGCACGACCATGGAAGACATCGTGAGCAGCGTGCGCCGCGTGACCGACATCATGGCCGAGATCAGTTCCGCCAGCCACGAGCAGGAAGCCGGTATCGAGCAGATCAACACGGCGATCGGCGAGATGGATGCCGTGACCCAGCAGAACGCCGCGCTGGTCGAGGAAGCGGCGGCGGCCGCGCAGGCGATGCAGGAGCAGTCGGACCAGCTGGAGCAGCTGGTCAGCACGTTCAAGCTGGCCAAAGGAACGGCGCCGGCAACGGCACCGGCGCGCCGGGCGGCGCGGCCGCGCCTCGCCGCAGCGTGATGGTACGGGGTCAGCGCCCGGTGTTGACGTTCAAAGGGCTCTGACCCCGGTGTTGCCGCGGCCCGCCGGCATCATTCGCCGTCCTTGTACTCGTGGTACTTGCGCGCGTCGCCGCGTACCTTGTCGGCCGGGTACTTGGCCCGGTTGAGCACCATCTTTTCCTCGACCGCGCCCAGGAGGTCGACGTCCAGCTTGTCGGCCAGGCGCACCAGGTAGACCAGCACGTCGGCCATCTCGTGGCGCACGTCCCGCAGCCTGGCGACGCCGAGTTCGTCGGCGCGGCCGTGCTGCAGCCACTGGAAGTGTTCCAGCAGCTCGGCCGCCTCCACCGTCAGGGCGGCGGCGAGGTTCTTGGGCGTGTGGAACTGGTCCCAGTCGCGCTCGTCGACGAAGGTGCGCACGATGGCGCGCAGCCGGGCCAGTTCGCCGCCTTCCTGCGTCATCGGGCCGCGCCGCCGTCGAGGTAGCGCTGCAGGATCGTGTCCAGCTTGGGCTGGATCTCGGCGTAGGCGCTGACCGTGATGCCCAGGTCGCGCAGCAGGCCGTCGTGCACGCCGTAGACCCAGCTGTGGATGGTCAGGTCCTGGCCGCGTTCCCAGGCGTCGCGCACGACGGTGGTCTGGGCGATGTTGATGACCTGCTCGGCCACGTTCAGTTCCACCAGGCGGTTGGCGGCGGCGCTGCCGGCCACGTTGCCCAGGTACTTGCCGTGCTTGTCGCGCACGTCGCGCACGTGGCCGAGCCAGTTGTCGGCCAGGCCCACGCGGGTATTGTGCAGCGCCGCGCCCACGCCCGAGCAGCCGTAGTGGCCGCACAGGATGATGTGCTTGACCTTCAGCACGTCGACGGCGAACTGCACGACGGTCAGCGCATTCAGGTCGGAGTGCGACACGACGTTGGCGATGTTACGGTGCACGAACAGTTCGCCCGGCGCCATGCCGAGCAGTTCGTTGGCGGGCACGCGGCTGTCCGAGCAGCCGATCCACAGGTATTCAGGCGCCTGTTGCGAGGCCAGGTCCTTGAAGAAGCCGGGGTCTTGCTCGACCATCGCCGCGGCCCATTGGCGGTTGCGTTCGAACAGGTCGGCGGCGGTGAGGCCGGTAGGGGTTTTTGCCATGAAGATTCCTATCAAAAAAAACCGCCGAAGGCTCGCACCATCCGGCGGTTCTGCGACTTCTTACTCGAAGAAGTCTTTTACTTTATCCATCCAGCCCTTGCTCTGCGGGCTGTGCTTGGCGCCGCCCTCGACCGTGAGACGGTCGAATTCGCGCAGCAGGTCTTTTTGCTTGTCGGTCAGCTTGACCGGGGTTTCCACCAGCACGTGGCAGAACAGGTCGCCGGCATAACCCGAGCGCACGCCCTTGATGCCCTTGCCCTTGAGGCGGAAGGTCTTGCCGGTCTGGGTGCCTTCGGGAATGGTGAAGGACACCTTGCCGCCCAGCGTCGGCACTTCGATCTCGCCGCCCAGCGCCGCCTTGCTGAACGAGATCGGCATCTCGCAGTGCAGGTCGTCGCCTTCGCGCTGGAACACCTGGTGCGGCTTGATGTGG
>DAMAFT010000332.1:0-5441 GCA_031995805.1 Massilia sp. | reverse complement strand
TCGAACGCGCGGCACCACGGCCAGCCGAACCAGCCGATCCAGATCCGCGTGAGGCTGGCCCCGGACCAGGCGATGCTGGAAATCTCGAACGCGGGTGCGCCGATCCCGCCCGACACCGAGGCCGCGCTGTTCAACCCGTTCAAGCGCAGCTCGATGAACAACCCGCGCAACCGCACCGGCATGGGCCTGGGCCTGTACATCGCGCAGCAGATCGTGCGCGAACACCGGGGCGAGATCGCCTACTGCCATGTGGCCGATCCGGCGCTGGACAGCGGACGCGTGGTGTTCGCCGTGCAGCTGCCGCTGGCCGATGCCCAGCCGACGCTGCCGCCGCAATCCTGACCGTTTTGCGGGGATACGCCCGCCCCCTCTTACACTGCCGGGTTCGCCATGCTAGTCTACTGGCATCGCGACAACCGGCAGCCGCATGCATCTCATCACCTTCATCGAAGTCATGGCGATCCTGGTGGGCGCGTTCTCGGGCTTCATCGAAGCGCGGCGCAAGCGCATGGACCTGGTGGGCGTGTTCACCGTCGCCTTCATCGCGGCCTTCGGCGGCGGCACGCTGCGCGACATCCTGCTCGACAAGCGGCCGCTGTTCTGGGTGATCCACCAGGAGTACGCGATCCTGATCTTCGTGCTGGCCCTGGTGGCCGCGCCCCTGATCCGCACGCTGCGCCACGTGGTGTCGGAACGCCTGATCGTGATCGCCGACGCCGTCGGCCTGGGACTGTTCTCGGTGGCGGGCGTATCGTCGGCGCTGGACGCCCACATGCCGCTGTTCATCGCCTCGATGATGGGCGTCATCACCGGCATCTTCGGCGGCGTGCTGCGCGACATCGTCTGCAACGAGGTGCCGATGGTGTTCAGGGACGGCAAGCCCTACGCGATCTGCGCGTTCGTGGGGAACTGGATTTTCCTGCTGCTGGGGATCTACGGCTTCCCGCACGACTTCGCGCTGTGGTCGAGCGCCTTGTTCATCACGATGTCGCGGCTGCTGGCGTGGAAGTTCGATCTGCGGATGGGGCGCTGATCCGTCGCTCCCGCCTGCGCGGGAACGACCGATGGGTTGCGCTCAGACCGCATCCGCCCCCGTCTCACCGGTACGGATGCGGATCACCTGCTCCACGTCCTGCACGAAGATCTTGCCGTCGCCGATCTTGCCCGTGCGCGCCGCCTTGATGATGGCGTCCACCACCTGTTCGGCCATGCCGTCGTCGACCACCACCTCGATCTTCACCTTGGGCAGGAAGTCGACCACGTACTCGGCGCCGCGGTACAGCTCCGTGTGGCCCTTCTGGCGGCCGAAGCCCTTGACTTCGGTGACCGTCAGGCCGGTCACGTTGACTTCGGCAAGCGCCTCGCGCACTTCGTCGAGCTTGAACGGCTTGATCACGCAGGTAATCTGTTTCATGTCGTTTCTCCTTCAGGTTGTTGTCGTGTTCAATCGGGGATCCGGGCCAGCGCGTCCATCCAGACCACGGCTTCCGAGTCGCTCGGCGCGCGCCAGTCGCCGCGCGGGGACAGCGAGCCGCCGTTGCCGACCTTCGGGCCGTTCGGCACGCAGGAGCGCTTGAACTGGCTGGTCTTGAAGAAGCGCCACAGGAAGGTGCCCAGGTGCTTCTTGATGGCGGCCAGGTCGTATTCGTTGCGCGCCGGGCTGCCGCCTTCGGGCCACGGTCCCGCGGCGCGGTCGCGCCAGGCCGAATACGCCAGGAAGGCGACCTTCGGCGGCGCGAAGCCGTAGCGCAGCGTGTAGTACAGGTTGAAGTCCTGCAGCTCGTAGGGACCGATGAAGTGTTCCGTCACCTGGGCCGGCTTGCCTTCCTCCTTGCCCGTGCCGGTCTTGCCCGGCACGAGTTCCGGGCTGATCTCGGTTTCCAGGACCGCAATGAGGACGTCGGATCCGCCGTCGTCGCCCAGCTGCTTCGTGTCGGCCACCCAGCGCACCAGGTGCGAGATCAGGGTCTTGGGCACGCTGGCGTTGACGTTGTAGTGCGACATGTGGTCGCCCACGCCGTAGGTGCACCAGCCCAGCGCCAGCTCGGAGAGATCCCCGGTGCCGATCACGATGGCGTGGTGGTGGTTCGCCAGCCGGAACAGGTGGCTGGTGCGCTCGCCCGCCTGCACGTTCTCGAAGGTGACGTCGTATTCTTCCTTGCCCTCGGCATACGGGTGGCCGAGGTCCTTCAGCATCTGGATGCAGCTCGGGCGGATGTCGATCTCGTGCGCCGCGCAGCCGACCACCTGCATCAGCTTGCGCGCCTGCTCCAGCGTGCGCTCGCTGGTGGCGAAACCCGGCATCGTGTACGCGAGGATGTTCGTGCGCGGCAGGCCCAGGCGGTCCATCGCCTTGGCGCAGACCAGCAGGGCATGCGTGGAATCGAGGCCGCCCGAGATGCCGATCACGACCTTCTGGTGGCCGGACGCCTGCAGGCGCTGCAGCAGCGCCTGCACCTGGATGTTGTAGACCTCGGTGCAGCGCTCGTCGCGGCGGCGGCCGTCGGCCGGCACGTAAGGGAAGCGCTCGACGGTGCGGGCCAGCGGCAGGTCGCGCGCCAAAGGCAGCGGCAGCGCGTAGCGCCGCACCTGGAACTTCGCCACCTCGGCGGCATGCCGGCGCACCGATTGCGCGAACGTGGTCGCGTGCATGCGCTCGGTCGACAGGCGCTCCAGGTCGACGTCGCCGAACACGATGTGGGAATCGTCGCGGAAGCGCTCCGACTGGGCCAGCAGCTCGCCCTTTTCGTAGATCAGCGACTGGCCGTCCCAGGCCATGTCGGTGGTCGATTCGCCCAGGCCGGCCGAAGTGTACAGGTAGGCCGCCAGGCAGCGCGCCGACTGCTGGCCGACCAGCTGGTGGCGGTAGCCGCTCTTGCCCACGACGACGTTCGACGCCGACAGGTTGACCAGCACGGTGGCGCCGGCCAGCGCCGCGAACGAGGACGGCGGCACCGGCACCCAGACGTCCTCGCAGATCTCGACGTGGAAGCGCAGCAGCGGCTGGTCTTCCAGTTCGAACAGCTGCTCGGGGCCGAACGGCACGCGCTGGCCCAGCAGGTCGATTTCCGTCACGGCCGTGTTCTCGGACGGGTTGAACTGCCGCATTTCGTAAAATTCGCCATAATTGGGCAGGAAGCTCTTCGGCACGGCGCCGAGGATCCTTCCGCCCGCGACCACCACGGCGCAGTTGAACAGCACGTGGTTCACGCGCAGCGGCAGGCCGACGACGAGCGCCAGCGGCAGCGTTTTCGACGCCTCGACCACCTCGCCCAGCGCGGCCACGACGGCGTCGAGCAGGGCGCGCTGGTGGAACAGGTCGTCGCAGGTGTAGGCCGACAGCCCGAGTTCGGGGAAGGCGGCCAGCACGGCGCCGGCGTCGGCGGCCTGGCGCGCCAGGCGGATCGTCTCGCGCGCATTGAAGGCCGGGTCGGCCACGCGGCAGCGCGGGCTGGCCACGGCGACGCGCGCGAAATCGTGGGAATAGAGGTTGAAGAATTGCTTATCCATCGTGGCTCTCTCGCCGGCAAGCGCAGCATGTCCGTCCGGAAAAGCCACGCTCACCAAGTCTTTGTACGGAAGTCATCTTGAATTATCGCACGCATATCGCTTCTTCCCTGTCCGATATCGGCCAGGAAGCCTGGGACGGCCTGGTCGCGCTGCAGGACGATCCGAACCCTTTCCTGTCCTACGCCTTCCTGCACGCGCTGCACGCATCCGGCAGCGCCGCGCCGGAAACCGGCTGGCAGCCGCAATTCATCGTCCTGTACGAGGATGGCGCCGGACCGGATGGCGGGGAACGGCTGGCGGCCGCCCTGCCGCTGTACGTCAAGGGCCATTCCTACGGCGAATACGTGTTCGACTGGGCCTGGGCCGACGCCTATGCGCGCAACGGGCTGGAGTACTATCCCAAGCTGCTCTCCGCGATCCCGTTCACGCCGGTCAGCGGCCCGCGCCTGCTGGCCCGCGACGACGCCGCGCGCGCCGCCCTGGTCGACGTGCTGCTGTCGGTGCAGCAGGCCAGCGAGGTCTCGTCGACCCACGTGCTGTTCGCCCCCGGCGACCAGGCGCAGCGCCTGGCCGACGCCGGCTTCCTGCTGCGCAGCGGCGTCCAGTTCCACTGGGAGAATCCCGGCTACGCCAGCTTCGACGCGTTCCTGGCCACGCTGGAGCAAAAAAAACGCAAGAACATCCGCGCCGAGCGGCGCAAGGTGCGCGAGGCCGGCGTGACGCTGCGCCGGGTACGCGGGACCGACGCCACCGACGAGGACTGGCGCTTCTTCAGCCGCTGCTACCGCCGCACCTATGCCGAACACCATTCCAGCCCCTACCTGAACCTGGACTTCTTCCGCCGCATCGGCCGCGCCATGCCGCACAACCTGCTGCTGGTGATCGCCGAGCGCGACGGCGCGCCGATCGCGGCCTCGCTGGTGGTGCACGACGCGGCCACGCTGTACGGCCGCTACTGGGGCGCGCTGGAACACGTGCCCTGCCTGCACTTCGAGACCGCCTACTACCAGCCGCTCGAATTCTGCATCGAGCAGGGCATCAAGACCTTCGAGGGCGGCGCCCAGGGCGAGCACAAGATGGCGCGCGGCTTCCTGCCGACGCGCACGTGGTCGGCGCACTGGCTCAAGCACCCCTCGTTCGCCGACGCGGTGGAACGCTTCCTGGAACGCGAGGCGGGCGGGATCGACGATTACCTCGACGAATTGAACGACCGCAGTCCGTTCAAGGCGCCGCGGGCGGAATGACGTGTCGGCGGGCGCCATGCGCCTGCCAAACGCATCGTCACCAACGCACGCCGCGCCGGCGCCACGCATAACCGCCCCCGACGATCGCCACGGCCAGCGCCAGCAACACCAGCGCCCCCACCGTCTTCTGCGCCGGCGTCATGGTCCCGACGCGCTCCATCTCGAACCCCGCCACCTGCGCCGCCGCAGCCGGCGCCACCGCCGGCCTGGGCGCCTCGCTGTACGGCGCGGGCACGGCTGGCGGCGCGCGGCGCGCCCGGCCGCCGGCGGCCGCGATGGCCGCTACCGCGGGTACGCCGGCCGCGGCCGGCGTACCCGCCGCCGGCGCCCGTCCCGCCAGCAACGGCACCAGTTGCAGCGTCGCCCGGCTGCAGGCATCGTTGCCGCAGGCGGCGCCAGCTTCGGCCACGGCGCGCGCGTTCTCGGCCAGCAGGCGTGCGCGCACGGCCGGCGCGGGCTTCCAGTAGCCTTTCTCGATCGCCGACAGCATGCGGTCCGTCACCGCCTGCCAGGCGCGCAGGTTGCCGGCGGCCGCGATGCGCTCGCGTACGCGCAGGCCGTGGCGGTCGGCGACGTACGTGTCGTACATGCGCTGCCAGGCGCCGTCGCCGACGGCGTCCGGCGCCACGACCTGCCAGTCCCACAGGTGCTCGACCACGCGCTCGATGAAGCGGCCGCACGAATAGC
>DAMAFT010000331.1:0-5447 GCA_031995805.1 Massilia sp. | reverse complement strand
AGCTTTTCCATCGTGATGCGGTCGCCGTCGCGCAGGAAACGCTCGCGCAGCGGGGTGCGGTGGCCGCCCGGTTCGACCCACAGGCAGCCGTTCTCGATCGTCGCGTCTTCCAGCGCGAACCAGAACGTGGTCACGCTGATCGGGGTGCTGTCGAAGAAGGTGGCGTCCTGGTGCCAGCGCACCTCGCCGCCGATGCCGGGCTGCTTGAAGATGTACATCGATTGCCAGACCTGCGGCTGGGCCAGGCCGAGGTCGCGCGCCACGGCGGCCAGCTTCGCATCGCGCGTAAACGCGTCGAACACCGGGTCGAGGTCGTGCATCGCATGGCCGATCTTGTTGATCGACAGGGCCTTGGCCTGCTTCAGCTGGCCGTCCGGGCCGAAGGCTTCTTCCTCGAAGAAGCAGCGCACGGTATTGTCCGAGCCGAGGAACCAGGCGTCGCTGGCGCTCATCTGGTTCTGCGTGGTGAAGATGGAGCGCGATTCGCTGGGGTCGAAGGCGTCGACGATCTCGCCGGCGCGCCGGCGCAGCGCGGCGATCTGGGCGGCGTCCTTGAAGCCGGGGATGACGATGTAGCCGTCGCGCCGGTACTGGTCGCGCTGTTCTTGCGTAAGCATGGGATCTCCTGGTTGATGCGGATTCTTGTCTCGTTCACGTGGCCATGGCCAGGTCCGGCGCGACCGTCCAGGCGCCGTCCGCGTACACGCGTTCGCCGTCGAGCCAGACGGCGTCGGTCACGACGAACACGTCGATGTGGTAGCGCGCATCCTTGCGCTTGAAGCCGGGCTTGGCGTACACGCCGTGCTTGGCGCCGAGCGACAGGTGGATGCCGCACATGCGCTCGTAGGTGCCGATGTCGTCGACGCGGCGTTCGCGCGTGAAGGCGCGGTTCAGGCCGAAGCCCAGCTCGCGCACCCAGACCTCGCCCTCGTCGCGGCGGATGATGTCCAGTACTTCCTGGAACGCCGGCGTGGCGTCCTCGGCGCCGACCACGCGGCCGCGCTCGATGACCAGGGTGACCGGCGTCTCGGGACGGTTGACGAGGTAGGACGTGTCGCCGAACACGTGTACCCGGGCGCGGCCGCTCACGGCTTCCAGGTCGCGCGCCTCGGTAAACACTTCGCCGATCGGGAACTGGCCGCCGCTGTTCGCCATCGCGCGGTAGTCGCCCACGTTCAGCTTGGCGCTCTCGAACGGCGAGTCGAACGCCAGCACGGCGCCGTCGCCGTGCACCTCGGCGCGGCCGGCGCGGTCGATGCGCGCCTTCAGGGCGTGGCCGACGCCGCGGAAGTAGACGGGGTCGTAGGCCAGCGCCTCGATGTAGTGCTCGCCCTGCAGGCCGGGCATGCGCGACAGGTGCACGTGCTCGATCACCTTCAGGCCCAGCTTGAACAGTTCCACGCGCAGGCGGAAGCCGTCGAGGCGGAAGTTGGTCGACTGCACCAGCACGACCAGGTCCTGCGGCGCCAGCGTGGCGAAGGTGTCCAGCACGTCCTGCGGCGCCACTGCGTCGAAGTCGACGAAGCGGGCGTCGGGCAGGTTGCGGCGGTAGCCCTCGACCAGGGCGCGCGCCAGCGCCGTGCGATTGTCGTGGACCACCAGCGCGCGCCGGCCGGGGCCGTGTTCGAAGGCGATCGCGAGCACGTCGCGCAGGTTGGCGGCGGCGGTGTCGATGGCGGCGGCGGAAAGGGCGTCGGTGGTCGTCATGGCGGAGCGGGAGCTAACAAGCCCGTCATTATAAGACAGCCGTGCGCGCCGGTGCCGCCCTTGCGGCAGCGCACGAAGGACACGGCGGCTTTGCGGCACAGTCAGCCTGTTGGAGGTGCCATCATGTTGATTCATAAGGGAAATTTGCTCATGGTTAAGCTGGCGGCCACGGTGCTGGCCGCGCTGCTGGTCTGGTGCGCCACCGCCGCGCCGAAGGCGGCGCCGGTCGCGCCGGCCGCGCCGGACGCCGTGGCGGTGGAGTTCTACGGCTGGTACCTGGAAACGCTGGCGGCCGACCAGGATCCGCTGTCCGACCGCCGCGAGCGCTTCGCCGCCTATGTCGCCAGCGAGCTCGAAGCGCAGCTGGCGCAGCGCCTGCGCGGCGGCGGCCCGCCCGACGGCGACTACTTCCTGCAGGCCGCGCACTACCACGCCAACTGGCTGCGCCAGCGCGTGCACGCCGTCACCGTGCGCCAGCGCAGCCAGGGCCGCGAACGGCTGGCCGACGTGATCGTCACGCTGGGCGCCGGCGGCGAGCCGGTGCGCACGCTGGCGCTGTCGATGGTGCTCGAGGGCGGCGCCTGGAAGATCCGCCGGGTCGACGCCGCGCGCGACGGTATCCCCGAAAGTTCCGCCGAACAGCCCGTCATTTGATCCTCGCAGCACAGCCACGCGCTACTCCGTGAACGGCGCGCCGTATGCTTGACCGCGGCGCTATGATTTCAATAGCACAACGATCCGCAACACGAAGCGGATCATGTCCGATTGACGATCATTGGTGGAGCGCATGGCATACAGATGGGAAACGCCGACCAGCACCTGGCTGGAGCGCACAGCGGGCGGCGGCTACGAGCTCGCCGCCAGTAGCGGCCTGGGCCATGTCGACTGGCAGGCCACGGTGGTCGCGCGCGGCCGCCTGGCCGATTGCGCCCGCCTGCTGGGCGCCTCGCTGCCGCTGGCGTGTTCCCATGCGGCCGTCTATCCCGAAGGCTTCGCCTTTTGTCCGGAATGCGGCCAGCCGCTGCAACGCCTCGATGGCCATGAACAGGCGCCTGGCCCTGGCGCGGCGCACGGGCGCGAGCCCGACTGGTGGGGCGCCTGGGCCGATCCGCTGCTGCCGCGGCACGTGCCGCACGGCCTGCCGGTGACGTCGCTGGCGCTCGGCGACGCCCTCGAGGAGCGGCCGCCCGCGCCCGCCGTCGGCCGCTGCGACGCCACCCTGCCGGCGCCGCCGAACGCCCACTGCGTGTTCGCCGCGGCGCGGTTCGGCTTTGCCGAACAGCGCCTGCTGGCCCTGGCGCCGGGGCGCGGCGTGCTGCAGTACTTCGATCCGCTGGCGGGGGCGTGGCACGTGCTGCTGCCCGACGAGGGCGCGGCCGACCTGGCGTTCACCGCGTCCGACTACGGCTGGCTGCCGGCCCCGGTCCTGGCCCCGGCCTCGCCGGCCGGCCGCGGCGAGCTCGGCCTGGTGCCGACGGCCCACGGCCTGGTCCGGCTGTGGATCGATCCGGTCGGCGAAACCTGCCGCACCGCGACCGTGCTGGACGCGCCCGTCGTGGCCGCGCCGGGCATCATGCGGGGCCGGCTCGGCTGCCTCGTGCGCAATGCGGCCGGCGGCCTGGCGCTGTGCACCCTGGACGCCGGCCTCGTGCCGGGGTCCGGATACGATTGCGGCGCGTTGCCGACGGCGGGCTGGACCCGGCCGGTCGGCTACGACGGCCAGCTGTCCTGGCTGCACGGCGAGGGCCAGCTCGTGTGGCGCCCGGGCGAGGCGCCGCGCTGGATGCCCTGGCCGGACACCTGGCTGCCCAGCCTCGACCTGGGCGGTCCCACGCTCGGGCGCGACGGCCGCATGTGGCTGATCGGACACGACGGCGGCGCCTATTCCTTCCTCGAGCTGGGCACGGCGGCGCCGCAGCGCATGCCGGTCGACGGCGCGCGCCTGGGCTTCGCCAACCTGCTGTTCCGGCGCGGCCATCCGGTCGTCGACGAGCCGTGGTCGGAAGCGCACGTCGAGGACCAGCGCGAGGACGACACCCTGGTGCTGCCGCTGCTGCGCGCCTTCAACGACAACCGCGCCCAGCCCAGCGGGCTGGTGCTGCGCTTCCACAAGTACACGGGCCGCGCCGAGGAGGCGCTGGCCGGCCGCACGATCCCGCGCACCACGATCGAATGGATCGGCCGGCGCAACGTGATCCTCGACGAGGCCGTGCGACTGGCGCGTCCGCTCGACTGCGTGCCCTTCGTGTACGCCGGCCGGCTGTGGCTGCACCACCCGGACTGGAACCTGGTGCGCGGCTGGAACCTGGAAGCCGCGCCGTGAGCCGGGCGCCGTCGTCGTCGTCGCGCTGGATGCGCCCGGGCCGGCCGGCACCGGCCCGCGCCGCCGCGCTGGCCGCACTGCTGGCCACACTGCTGGCGGCGCCGGCCGCGCAGGCGCTGCCCCAGGTCGTGCTGGTGCAGAACTCGGGCTGGATGGAGCCGTTCTATGCCGACCCGAAGTCGCCGTTCAAGCCGCTGGTGGCGGCGCTGGCCGACAGCGTGGCGCAGCCGGGCGACGCGCTGGTGCTGGCCGCCTTCAACCAGTCGCTGCCCGGTGCGCCCTCGCCGCGCGCGCTGCTGTCCGAGCAGGTCGGCCCCGCTACCGGCGCGCACGTGCGCGCGGCGCTGGCCGCGCTCGACACGGCGACAAAGCCGGGCGGCGCCGCGCTGGCCGACACCGACCTGGGCGAAGCCGTCGACGCCGCCGTCAACCGCGTCCTGCAGGGCAAGCCGGGCCTGGTCTGGCTGGTCACCAACAACCGCAACAGCCCGAACAACGACCCGCGCACGTTCGAGCGTAACCGCGAATTCTATGCGCTGATCCACCGCGGCCCGGCGATCGCCAAGGCGCTGGCCTTCCCGCTGCGCATGCCGGTGCAGGGCGCGCACTACCGCGCCAACGGCCTCATGGTGTATGTGTTCGCGGTGGGCGAGCAGGGCGCGCACGAACTCGACCGCCTGCTGGCCGAGGGGCGCGTCAGGCGCGTCATCACGGAACCGCCGGCGCGCCTCAAGCCGCTCGACCGCGACACCGTGCGCCTGGTGCCGCGCAAGGTCGAGGACGCGCCCGGCGTGGCGTTCTCGATGGACGCCAACGGCGTGCTGCGCGCCGACGTCTCGCCCGAGGCGCTGGAACCCTTCGCCACCGTGCGCTGGAGCCTGGAAAACACGATCTATCCCTACACCATCGCCAGCGCCAGCATCGGCGCGCGCTCGGTGCTGGACGGCGACAACCACCGCATCGTGCTGGAGAACGGCGACGTCGAGCGCCTCGCGCCCGGCAAGACGGCGCCGCTGGCCTCGCGCATGCAGTTGCCGGTGGCGCGCCTGCCAGGCAAGTGGTCGCTCGACGCGCTGCGCGCGGCCGGTTCCGCCTACGTGCTGCCGGGACGCGTCGAGCTGCACCTCGAGCGCCAGAAACTGGAACTGTCGCAGGCGTTCCGCGCGCGCATGGCGGCGCTGTTCCCGGGCGATCCGCTGCCCGACATCTTCACGCCGCCGGCCGAGGTGCAGGCGTCGACGGCGCAATTGCCGATCGAGGTGCGGGTGCACTACGGGACCGGGCCGCTGGTGGCGGCGATCGGCGCCGCGCTGGCGCTGCTGGCGGCCGCCGCCGGCGCGGCGCTGGCCTATGCGCGCCCGCGCCGCATCGACCTGACGGTGGAAGACGAGCCGCGCACGATGCGCGCCCGTGCCGG
>DAMAFT010000330.1:0-5455 GCA_031995805.1 Massilia sp. | reverse complement strand
GGGCCGGCGCCGCAGATCGCCACGTCCACCCGCATCGTTTCCATCTCAGCCATGCATGCCCTTTCCGACCACCGCTTCGATCTCGGCCACTTCCTTGGGCGCGTCCCCGGTGAGGATGCGCAATCCGCCGTCGGTCACGACGACGTCGTCCTCGATGCGGATGCCGATGTTCCAGAACGCTTCCGGCACGCCCTCGGCCGGGCGCACGTAGATGCCCGGTTCCACCGTCAGCGCCATGCCGGGCTGCAGCAGGCGCGAGGGCTTGCCTGGCTGCGCCGTGTCGCGGTAGGCGCCGACGTCGTGCACGTCCATGCCGAGCCAGTGCCCGGTGCCGTGCATGTAGAACGGCACGTGGGCGCGCGCGGCGATGGCGTCGTCGACGTTGCCGTAGGTGCCCTTGTCGACCAGGCCGAGGTCGAGCATGCCCTGCACCAGCACGCGCAGCGCCGCCTCGTGGAAGCCGGCATACGGCCGGCCCGGCGCGATCGCCGCGAACGCGGCCTGCTGCGCGGCCAGCACCAGCTCGTACAGCGTGCGCTGGGCGGGACCGAAGCGGCCGTTCACCGGGAAGGTGCGGGTGATGTCGGCCGCGTAGCCGTCCAGTTCGCAGCCGGCGTCGATCAGCACCAGCTCGCCGTCGCGCACCTGGCGGTCGTTGGCGGTGTAGTGCAGCACGCAGGCATTCGCGCCCGCGGCCACGATCGAGGTGTAGGCCGGGAACTGGGCGCCGTTCCTGCGGAATTCGTACAGCAGCTCCGCTTCCAGCGCGTACTCGAACACGCCGGGGTGGGCGGCGCGCATCGCGCGTTCGTGCGCCCGGGCCGAGATGAGGCCCGCGCGCGCCATGGTCGCCTGTTCGCCGGCGTCCTTCACGAGGCGCATCTCGTCCAGCAGCGGCAGCAGGTTGTGGAAGGTCGCCGGCGCCGTCGTGCCGCTGCGCGCGAGGGCACGCACCGCATCCATCCAGCCCTTGACGCGCGCATCCAGGGCGGCATTGGCGGCCAGCGCGTAGTACAGCGCAGGCGCGTCGGCCAGGATGCGCGGCAGCTCGGTGTCGATGGCGTCGATGGCGAAGGCTTCGTCGACGCCGAACGCGGCGCGGGCGGCCTGCGGGCCATGGCGGAAGCCGTCCCAGATCTCGCGCTCGGGGTGCTTTTCGCGGCAGAACAGGATCGCGCGCGCCGGCCGTTCGCCGTCGGCGGCGACCAGCACCAGCACGCTCTCCGGCTCGGCGAAGCCGGTGAGGTAGTAGAAGTAGCTGTCGTGGCGGTACGGGTATTCGCTGTCGCCGTTGCGGATGGCTTCCGGCGCGGTGGGCAGCACGGCCACGGCGCCCGGCTGCATGCGGGCGGCCAGGCGCGCGCGGCGGGCGGCGTGGGCGGCCAGGTCGCGGGCGCCCGTCATGCCTTCTGCGCGGCCGGCGCGAACGGCGCGTTGAGTTCCTCGAGCTGCTGCACGGTGCCCACGTTGACCCACTGGCCGTCGTAGATCTCGCCGCCCACGCGGCCCTGGTCGATGAACTTGCGCATCAGCGGGCCGAATTTCAGGAACTCGCCCGCCCGGATGCCGTCGAACATCTCGGGACGGTACACGCCGATGCCGGCGAAATTCCATTTCGGGTCGCCGTCGTTGGTCAGCGTGTACATGGTCATGCCGAAGTCGCCGTCCGGGTTGTGCCACGGGTTCGGGGTCAGGTACAGCCAGGCGATGTCGCGCTTCTCCGGCGGGATGGGGCGGCCGACGGCGTCCGTGTCCTTCAGCGCGTCCAGCACCTGCCCGAAGTCGAAATAGGGCGCGTAGATGTCGCCCGACACGGCCAGGAAGGGTTCGTCGCCCAGCAGGTGCAGGGCATTGGCGATGCCGCCCGCCGTCTCCAGCGGGGTGGGTTCGTGCGAATAGGCGATGCGTGCGCCGAACCTGCCGCCGTCGCCCAGTTCCGCCTCGATCATGTGGCCGAGGTGGGAGTGGTTGACGACGATGTCCGTGATGCCGGCGCGGACCAGGTTGATCACGTGCCAGGTAATCAAGGGGCGGCCGCGCACCTTCAGCAGTGGCTTGGGGCAGGTGTCGGTCAGCGGACGCATCCGCTCGCCGCGGCCGGCGGCGAAGATCATGGCTTTCATGGTGCGGTGTCCCTGGCCGTCAGAAGGTGTAGCCCACCTGGGGCGCCTTGTCCTCGAAGGAATCGAGCAGGCGCGCCAGCGGCTTCAGTTCGGTGTAGCGGTTGGCGGTCTTGCGCACGTAGTCGATCACGGTCGGCAGGTCGCCCAGGTAGTGCGACTTGCCGTCGCGGTAGTGCAGGCGGCAGAAGATGCCGAGGATCTTCAGGTGGCGCTGCAGGGCCGTGTACTCGAAGTCGCGGTAGAACGCGTCGATGTCCGGGTTGACGGGCAGGCCGACCTGCTTGGCGCTCTGCCAGTAGCGCACCACCCAGTCGAGCACGAATTCCTCGTCCCACTGGATGTAGGCGTCGCGCAGCAGCGAGGCCAGGTCGTAGGCGACCGGGCCGTACACGGCGTCCTGGAAGTCCAGCACGCCCGGGTTGCCGCGCTCGAGGAACATCAGGTTGCGCGAGTGGAAGTCGCGGTGCATGAACACCTGCTGCTGGGCCAGCACGTTGGCGGCAATCGCTTCGAACACCTTGTCCAGCTGGGCGCGCTGGACCTCGGTCATGGTCACGCCCAGGTGGCGCTCGACGAACCATTCCGGGAACAGGTTCATCTCGCGCAGGACGAAGGCGCGGTCGAATTCCGGCAGCACGCCGGCCTGGCTGGTGAGCTGGAACTTGATCAGGGCGTCGACGGCGTCCGAGTACATGAAGTTGGCGTTGTCGGCGTCCAGGCGCTGCAGGTAGGTGGTGGTGCCCAGGTCGGACAGCAGCAGGAAGCCGTTGTCCACGTCGCGCGCGACGATCGCCGGCACGGTGACGCCGGCATCGAACAGCAGGCCGTCGACGTGGATGAAGGCCGGGACGTTCTCGCGCGCGGGCGGCGCGTCCATGGCGATCAGGGTGTCGCCCAGCTTGTCGCGTAGCGCCGGCACAACATCGAGGCGGAAGTAGCGACGGAAGCTGGCATCGGACGAAGCAGGGCGCAGGCTCCCCGCGTCGACCAGGTCCAGGGTGCCCAGCCATGCGGTCAGCTGGGCCAGCCGGGCGTCCTTGTCGGCGGCAGCGGGAGAGTGTTGAGACAGAGAAGACATGAAGCGTCCTGAGGAATCCAGTTGGTGAAATTATTCCCATATAATAAGGGATTCAATCCAAAAAATCGCCCTCTATGGTGCAACGCGATCGTTCATGAGCTGGATTACGGCCCTACCATTCCCATCGCGGCGAACCGCCGCCTTGTCCGCCCTCGTCGCCGTGGCTTCGGCGCCGCTGTATGCACAGACGGTGCAGCAGCCGGCCGCGCCGGCCCCGGGCACGCCGGCTGTTCCAGCCACTCCAGCCGCTCCGGCCGCGCCGGCCGGCGCGCGCGCCGACGAGCAGGAGCTGCCGGTCACCATGCGCGCCGAGCAGCTGACCGGCCGTCCCGACCGCGAGCTGAACCTGTTCCGCGACGTCGAGATCACGCGCGGCGCCACCGGCATCACGGCCGACACCGCCTGCTACCGGCGCGTCGAGGACGAGGTCACGGCGGAAGGCAACATCAATATGTGGCGCTTCGGCGACCGCTACAAGGGCGATGCCCTGCAGCTGAACCTGGAAACCGGCAAGGGCTGGGTGCTGCACCCGTCCTACCACCTGGCGCTGAACAACGGCCAGGGCACCGCGCGCCGCATCGACTTCCTGGGCGAAGACCAGGCGCTGGTCGAGGACGGCACCTACAGCACCTGCGAAGGCCCGAACCCCGACTGGTACCTGAAGTCGAGCACCCTGCGCCTGGACCAGGGACGCGACGTCGGCACCGCCGGCAAGACGCTGATCTACTTCAAGGACGTGCCGATCCTCGGCACGCCGGCATTGTCGTTCTCGCTGTCCGGCGCGCGCCGTTCCGGCTGGCTGCCGCCGACCATCGGCTCGGGCTCCAAGGGCTCGGGCGAGGTCATGGTGCCGTACTACGTCAACATCGCGCCGAACCGCGACCTGACGCTGTTCCCCCGCTACATGTTCGACCGCGGCTTGCAGATGGGCGCCACCGGGCGCTACATCGGCCAGACCGACAACGGCATGCTGTACAACGGCGAGACCCACGTCGAGCTGTTGCCGAGCGACCGCATCACGCACACCAACCGCTGGTGGATCGACACCATGCACACGCAGGCGCTGTCGCCGCGCTGGTCGTATGGCTGGAACGCGCACGCCGCGTCCGACGACGAATACCCGTCCGACTTCTCGCGCACCGTGTCGGCCTCCGCCGTGCGCCAGTTGCTGCGCGAGCTGCGCACCGACTACAACGGCGACTACTGGAGCCTGAACGCACGCGTGCAGAGCTACCAGGTGCTGCAGGATCCGGGCGCCGCCACCAATCCGGCGCTGACCGTGCCGCGTCCGTACGACCGCCTGCCGCAGATTAACTTCCACGCCGGCCGCTACGACGTGCTGGGCGGCTTCGACTGGACTCTGGACGCCGAGGCCGTGCGCTTCTCGCATCCGGACGAGGGCGTGGTGCAGGGCAACCGCGCCAACGTCGTCGGCCAGGTCAGCTATCCGATCGTGCGTCCGGGCTGGTTCTTCACGCCCAAGGCGATCATGCACGCCACGCGCTACGACCTGGACAGCAACCCGCTGGGCGCCCGCCAGATCACGCGCACGCTGCCGACCGTCTCGCTGGACTCCGGCCTGATCTTCGAGCGCGACGCGAAATTCTTCGGCAAGGAAGCCACCCAGACACTGGAGCCGCGCCTGTTCTACGTGCGTACGCCGTACCGCAACCAGGATGCGATCCCGAACTTCGACACCGGCGTGGCCGGCTTCAACTACGCCCAGCTGTTCACCGAAAACCGCTTCGTCGGCGCCGACAAGGTGTCCGATGCGAACCAGCTCACCGCCGCCATCGTCTCGCGCTTCATCGAGTCCAACGGCGTCGAGCGCCTGCGCCTGGCGGTTGGCAGCCGCTACTACTTCACCGACCCGGAAGTGCGCCTGAACGCGTCCGAGGAGCGCAACCAGAAGCGCTCCGACGCGCTGCTGGCCGCTTCCGGCCGCATTTCCGAGTCCTGGAGCTTCGACAGCGGCGTACAATACGATGCGCAGGCGCGCAGCCTGTACAGTTCGAACTTCGGATTCCAGTACCAGCCGGCCCCGATGAAGGTGCTGAACGTCGAGTACCGCTTCCAGCGCGACACCTTCGGCATCGCCAACGGCTTCCGCAACGCCGACGTATCGGCCCAGTGGCCGCTGTCGAAGCGCTGGTACGGCGTCACGCGGGTCAGCTATTCGGTGCGCGACAGCAAGCTGCTCGAGAGCCTCCTCGGACTCGAGTACAAGGCCGATTGCTGGGTGTTCCGGATGGGC
>DAMAFT010000329.1:0-5456 GCA_031995805.1 Massilia sp. | reverse complement strand
CCTTGAGGGTCTTCGAGCCGGACTCCACCGGCACGACGGTCGCGCCCAGCAGCTTCATGCGGTAGACGTTCTGGGCCTGGCGCTTGACGTCCTCGGCGCCCATGTAGACCACGCATTCGAGGCCGAAGCGGGCGCAGATGGTCGCCGTGGCCACGCCGTGCTGGCCGGCGCCGGTCTCGGCGATGATGCGCGGCTTGCCCATGCGGCGCGCCAGCAGGGCCTGGCCGATCACGTTGTTGATCTTGTGCGCGCCCGTGTGGTTCAGGTCTTCGCGCTTGAAGTAGATCTGCGCGCCCAGGCTGCCGGAGGCGCCCTGCTGCGACCAGCGCTTGGCGTGGTAGACGGGCGACGGGCGGCCGACGAAGTGCGCCAGCTCGTAGCGGAACTCCTCGAGGAATTCCGGATCCTGGCTGAAGCGCGCGTAGGCGTCGTTCAGCTCGGCCAGCGCGTGCGAGAGGGTTTCGGCGACGAAGCTGCCGCCGTAGGGACCGAAGTGGCCGGACGCGTCCGGCAATGGGTAGTCGGGGGTCTTGAACAGCGCGTCAGCGCTGGCGTTCTGCTTGGATTTCATGGTGTGCTCGGCTTTCGATGGTGGCATCGTGGGCCCGCACCGCATCGACGAACGCGTCGATCAGGCGGGCATCCTTGATCCCCTTGCTCGCCTCGACACCGCTACTGATGTCGACCGCGAAGGGGCATACCTGCGCCAGCGCGCCAGTCACGTTGTGTACGCTCAAGCCACCACTCAAAACGACCCGAGGCGCGAGCTCTTTTGGGATAAGAGACCAATCGAAGACCTTTCCTGCGCCGCCGTAGGCGTCCACCCAGGTGTCGAGCAGGAGGCTGGAGAACCAGGGACTGGCGGCGCGGTATTGCGATTCCGATTCTAGCAGCTCGCGCGGGTCCGTGTCAGGTTTGACGCGGTAGGCCCGCACGAACGGACGCTGGACCGTTGCGGCGATGCGCGCGCAGTCCTGTGGCGTCTCGTCGCCGTGGAACTGCAGCAGGGCCACGGGGCCGGCATCGACCACGGCGCGCACCTCGTCCACGGTCGCATTGACGAACAGCGCGACGGCGCCGACGAACGGCGGCAGGTGCGCGGCCAGTTCGGCGAAGCGCCGCGGCGTCACGTGGCGCGGGCTGTTCGGGTAGAACACGAAGCCGAGGGCATCGGCGCCGGCAGCCACGGCGTCGTGCAGGTCCTGTGCGCGGGTGATGCCGCAGATCTTGATGCGGGTACGGTGCATGATTGCCCTGTTTGTCCGATGGAGTTGCCGGCCGATGAACGGCCGGGCCTGGCCTTGCGGTCGAACGCCGGCTACAGCCACGGCAACGGCGGCGCCGCCTCCTGCGGCAAGCCCCACTGCGGATCATAATCGATCGCGGCCAGGTACAGCCCGTCCGGCATGAAGGTGGGTGCCGCCGCGTCGCGCGAGCGCGCGGCCAGCACCTCGGCCATCCAGCCCGGTTCGTTGCGTCCCGTGCCCACGTAGATCAGCGAGCCGACGATATTCCTCACCATGTGGTGCAGGAAGGCCGAGGCGCGCACCGTGAACACGACGAGGTCGCCCATGCGCTCGATGTTCACCTCGTGCATCTGCTTGACCGGCGAATTGGCCTGGCAGCCGGAGGCGCGGAAGCTGGTGAAGTCGTGCGTGCCGATCAGGTGGACGGCCGCCGCGCGCATGCGTTCCACGTCGAGCGGGCGGAACACCCAGCCGGCGCGCCCGGCCAGCAGGGCCGACGGATTGGCGTGGTTGTACAGCACGTAGTGGTAGGTGCGCGAACGCGCCGAGAAGCGCGCATGGAACTGCTCGCGTTCCGGCGCCGGCGCCAGCACGTGCGCCCAGCGCACCACGATCGAGTCGGGCAGGAAGGCGTTGGTGCCGCGCACCCAGGACTGCGGCGCGCGGTCGAGCGTCGTGTCGAAGTGGATCACCTGCTCGATCGCGTGCACGCCGGCATCGGTGCGGCCGGCGCAGGTCGTGTGCAGCGGTGTGCGCGCGAACCGCTCGAGGGCGATCTCGAGCTGGTCCTGGACCGTGTCGCGCGATGGTTGTTTCTGGTATCCGTTCCAGGCGGTGCCCACGTACTGGACACCCATTGCGATGCGCCTCGACTGCTGTGTCAAATCCTCTGCCTCTGCCTTTGCTTCATGCCAGCGCCGCGCGCAATGCGTTGGCACGGCCTACCTGTTCGTCGCTGCCGCCGCGGATGACTTCCTCGAGCAGCTCGCGCGCGCCTTCCTTGTCGCCGATTTCCTGGTATGCGATCGCCAGGTCCAGCTTGGTTTCCATTTCCATGTGGGCGGCCGACAGCGCGCCGCCGCCATGCCCTTCGTCGCCGCCGGACAGGCTGTGCACTTCCGGCAGCGGCAGCGCGCCGTCGGGCTGCAGGTCGAGGTCCAGCGCCGCCGTATCCAGGGCCGCCAGGTCGAACTGCGGCGCGATCCGGTCGCTTTCCGCGAACTGCGCGCCCGACGCCGCCGGGGTCGCGGTCTGCAGGTCCTGCGGCAGCGCCTCCAGCGGCCGGGTCGGCAGGTGCGACAGGTCGAACAACGGATCGTCCGCGGCCGGCGACGGGTTCGAGGCCAGCGACGGTGCCGGCTCGAAGGCGAAGTCGAGCGGCTCGTCCAGGCTCGGAATGGCCGGGGCCGGGGCCGGCTGCTTGTCCTCGAGGCCGAAATCCATCGTGTCGAGGTCGAACAGCGGATCGTCCGCGACGCTGGCGGCGCGGGCCTGCTCCGGCGCGGCGGCGCGCTCGGCCGGCAGCTCCGGCAGGTCGAATTCCCTGGCCAGGTCGGCCATGTCGATGTCGTTCTGCGACACCTGGGCTGGCGACAGCAGCGGCGCCGGGGTCGGCGCCGGCGTCGGGGCCTGGTCGAACGACAGGTCGAACAACGGGTCTTCCTCGATGCTCGCGCCGCCTGCCGGCGCGGCCTGCGGCTGCGCCGCTTCGGCCTGGGCCGGCCGCGCCGGCGCGTCGAAGTCCATGTCGAAGGTGAAGTCGAGCGGATCCTCGGCCGGATCGCGCGGCGCCGCCTCGGCGACCTGCGGCGCGGCGGCCGGTGCGGCCGGTTCGAACGCGCCCATGTCGAAGTCGAGGTCGTTGTCGTCCTTCTTCTGCAGCGACGGCGCGGCCGACTCGGCCGTCACCGGCTCGAACGACAGGCCGCCCAGGTCGAAGTCGAGCACGTTGTCGTCCTCGGTCCTGGCGGGCGCGTTCGTCACCGGTTCCGGCGCCGGCTGGGCGGTGCCCATGGCGTCGGCGAAGTGCTGGTCGAAGCTCATCGGCGCGTGCGTGTCGTCCTGCGCCGGGGCGTCGAAGGCATCGCCGAGCTCCTTCGACAGCAGCGCGTGCTGGCCCAGTTCCGCGCCGCTCGGCGCCGGGCCGGACGGGACGGCGCCGTTGGCGTACAGCGGGTTGAACGGATCGAGCGCCAGGCCCATCGCGGCAGCCTGCGCCCATTCGTCGCCATGGCCGCGTGTGATGCCGTGCAGCTCGCTGGCCTGGGCCTCGAACGCACGCGCATCCTTGCGCGCGGCGTAGATCTCGAGCAGCTTCAGGCGCACCGGCAGGCGTTCCGGATGGGTGCGCAGCGCTTCCTTCAGGATTTCCTCGGCCTGGGCATCGCGGCCGTAGGCGATGTAGACGTCGGCCTCGGCCACCGGATCGACCTCGTTGGTGTCGAGCTGGCTGGCGGACGGCGCGAAGCTGGAATTGAACACGCTGTTGTTGGTGTCGACGCTCTGGCCGCCGGTCTCGGCGAACAGCGAATGCGCCGGCTCGCCCGGCACGCCCAGGATCGACGGTTCGGCGACGGCCTTCGGCTCCTTCTTCTTGCGGCGCTGGGCGACCAGCAGGCCGCCCAGCAGCAGCGCGGCCGCGCCGCCGCCGACCAGCGGCAGGTTTTCCATGAGGAAGTCGAAGATGCCCGGTTCCGGTGCGGCGGGCGGCGGCGCCGGCTTGGCCGGCTTGATCGGCGGCAGCTTCTTCGGCACCGGCTTGTCCTCGGCCAGCACGGCGTCGGCCTTGGGCGCGGCCTGGGTGGCGGAGACGGCGGCGTTCTTCCCGGCCTCGGCGCCGGCGCGACTCTTGACCGTGGCCAGCTTCTCGAGGTCGCCGACGTTACGTTCGAGTTCCTTGACGCGCGACTGGGCGTCGGCCAGTTCCTTTTCCTTGGCGATGCGGTCTTCGGCGCTCATCGTCGCGCCCTTGCCGGCGGCCGGCGCCTGCGTCTGCGCAGGGGCCTTGGACAGGCGCAGCTGGTCTTGCGCCTCGTTGGCGGCGGTCGGGCGTTCCTCGACGCGCGCGGTGATCTTGCCGCCCGCGCTCTGCCCCGCCGGCGGCGCCTTGGCCGGTTCCGACGCGCCGACCTGGCCGGCCAGCTTGTTGCGGTAGGCATTGAAATCGGCGGCCTGGGCGACCACGACGCCGCGCGCCTCGCCCGGCGTGGTCGCGCGCACGCTGTCGGCATCGGGCACGGACAGGATGCGGCCCGACTTCAGGCGGTTCATGTTGTTGCCGATGAAGGCTTCCGGATTGGCGCGGTACAGCGCCACCAGCATCATGTCGAGCGACACGTTGGCCGGTTTCAGGCGCGACGCGATCTCGCCGAGCGTGTCGCCGCGCTGGACGCGGTATTCGGACGCGGCGGCGCGCTCGCCCTGCGCCGCCTCGGCGGGCGGGCGCACCTCGCTGCGGCGCGGCGCGGCAGCCGTCGCTGCGGCAGCCGTCGCTGCGGCCGGCGCCGGTGCAGCGGCCGGCTGCTCGGCGCGCGGACGCGCCGGCGCCTCGTTCGCCGCCACCTGCGCCGCCTGCGTGGCGCGCAGCTCGGCCGGGTCGAGCAGGAACGTGTATTCGCGCACCAGGCGGCCGTTGTTCCAGGTCAGTTCCAGCAGCAGGTCGACGAAAGGTTCGTTCAGCGGCTGGGTCGAGCTGACGCGGATGAACTGGCGCCCGCCGCGCTGCTCGACGGCGAAGCGCAGCGACAGCAGCGCCGGATTGAATTCGATGTTCGCGTTCCGGAACGCCTCGGGCGACGCCAGTTTCGCCGCCAGGCCGGACGCCTCCTCGGGCGAGACCGACGTCAGCTCGATCTCGGCGCGCAGCGGCTGGCCCAGGGCGGACAGCACGGTGAGCTTGCCGAGGCCGGCCGCATGGGACGCCGACGCCAGCACCAGCGCGCTGGCGACCGCCGCGGCGAGCTTTTTCAACGCGGACGACTTCAACGGGAGGCGGTCAGTAGCATGCATAGGTTCGGAACGCAGTGGGGCGCCGCGAGGCGCCGTGTGGTTGAGGCAGGCCGGATACCGCCCGCAGGTCTCGGCAACATATCATCATGCACTGTGGCATGCAAGTTCTGCAGGGAGAAACACTTGCGCAAACTCCCATCCGTAGACGGTCTGTTCAGGAATCCGATGTTTTTTGGGTGGATCGATGCCGTTCGGCCAAGG
>DAMAFT010000328.1:0-5485 GCA_031995805.1 Massilia sp. | reverse complement strand
CGGTATTGGCTTCCTGTTCCGACGGCACGACGGCCACGGCCTGGTGCTTGTTCGGATCCAGCTTCTCGCCGGCGGCCGGCATCACCTCGACCAGGCGGTTCTTCTCGAAGGCGGCGGTGAGCTGCTTCAGCGTCATCTCGACCCCTTCCTTGATCGACTCGACGGTGGGGGCTTCGACCTTCAGCGCCATTTCGAGGCTGTCGCGCACCGGCACCATGGCCTCGGCGAAGCTCTCGATCGCGAATTTATGGGCCTTGGCGACGTCTTCCTGGGCACGGCGGCGGACATTGTCGGCCTCGGCCTTGGCACGCATGAAGGCATCGTGCGTCTCGGCCAGCTTGGCTTCGGTCGCGCTCAACTGTTCTTCGAGGCCGGATTGCGCCGGCGCTGCCGTCTGCTGCTCGGCCGCCGGAGCAGCGTCCAGCTCGGGTTGCTTGGCAACATCTTGGTTTTCTTGGTCTTGCATCGAAAAAACTCCTGGAATCAAGGACTTGGCAGATGGATGGGACGGATGCTTTCGTCGTACAGCGCCCCATATGGGGCGATCTCCTACATTTTCAAGGGGAATGGCAGCGTCAGCATGTGCCGGATAGTCATCTTTTGTTACAACATTTACTAGTCGGCAGTCCCTGTCATCAATTACGCATGTCACTATGTTTCCCATAAGACATGTCATATGGGGGAACAGTCATGAAACTGCATCTGATCAGCGGCGCCGTGGTGCTGTACACCCTGTTGACGTTGGCAGCGATCTGCTTCGCCAGGCTGGCGGCGCCACAAAACGTGCCATTTTAACAGTTCGAATGAAAACGGCCCGGGTTTGCCGGGCCGGCGGCCGCATGGCCGCAAGGATGCGCTTCGAGCAGGGAGGGCAAGGCTGCCCACCCTGGCGAATCGATGGTTGACGGGTCAGCGCCCTGTGAAAGGCAACACCGGAACCAGGGTCAGAGCCCTTTGAAAAGCAACACCGGGCTCTGACCCTACGCTCCGAGCGTGAGCGCATGCTCGCGCCCCACCTGCGCGTCGCGCTTGCGCGCCGCCAGCTGCGCCGGGGTGAGCATGGTCGGCCAGCCGATCAGGTGCTGTTCGGCGATCTCGGCCAGGCCGGCGATCCAGTCGCGGCTGTCGTTCAGGCAGGGGATGTAGTGGTATTCCTGGCCGCCGTTCGATTCGAAATCGTGACGGACCTCCATATTGATCTCTTCCAGCGTCTCCAGGCAGTCGCTGGTAAAACCCGGGCACATGACGTCGAGGCGGCGCACGCCGTCCCGCGCCAGCTGCTGCACGGTCGGCGCCGTGTAGGGCTGCAGCCACTCCGCCTTGCCGAAGCGCGACTGGAAGGTGACCAGGTACTGGTCCGGCCCCAGGCCCAGGCGCGCGGCCAGCAGGCGCGCCGTCTTGTGGCATTCGCAGTGGTAGGGGTCGCCCAGTTCCAGCGTGCGCTTCGGCACGCCGTGGAAGCTCATCAGGAGCTTGTCGCCGCGGCCGTGCGCGTCCCAGTAGGCTTCCACCGATTTCGCCAGCGCCTCGACGTAGCCCTCGTGGTCGTGGTAGTTGCGCACCAGGCGCAACTCGGGGATGTTGCGCACCTTTTTGTAATGGTCGAAGACGGCGTCCCACACCGACGCCGTGGTCGTGCCCGAATACTGCGGATAGGCCGGCAGCACGACGATGCGCTCGCAGCCGCGCGCCTTCAGGTCGTCGAGCACGTCCGGCAGCGCCGGCGAACCGTAGCGCATCGCCATGGCGACCTCGACGTCCTGGTGGCCGCGCTCGGCCAGCAACAGGCCCAGCATGGCCGCCTGGCGCTCCGTGTAGATCTTCAGGGGCGAACCTTCGCGCATCCAGATCGACTGGTATTTTTTCGCCGACTCGCCCGAGCGGAACGGCAGGATCGCCAGGTGCAGGATCAGGTTCCAGACGGCGCGCGGGATCTCGACCACGCGCGGGTCGGACAGGAACTGCTTCAGGTAGCGCCGCACCGCGCCGCGGGTGGGGGCGTCGGGCGTGCCGAGGTTGACGAGGACGATGGCGCTGCGGGCGACGGTGCCGTGCTGGTGGGTTGGTTCTTTGCGAAAGGGCATGGGGGGACGATGATTGATTGATGTGCTCAGGACGCCAGCAGCTCGCGCGCATGCTTGCGCGTGGTCTCGGTGATTTCGATGCCGCCCAGCATGCGCGCCACTTCCTCGACGCGCGCCTTGTTGTCCAGCACGTCGATGCGCGAGACCGTCTTGCCGGCGGCGGTGGTGCCCTTGGCCACCTGGAAGTGCTGGTTGGCCTGGCTGGCCACCTGCGGCAGGTGGGTCACGCACAGCACCTGCCGGTCGTGGCCCAGGCGCCGCAGCAGGCGCCCGACGACTTCGGCCACGCCGCCGCCGATGCCGGTGTCGACTTCGTCGAAGATCAGCGTGGGCACCGTGGTGGCATGCGCCGTGATGACGGCGATCGCCAGCGAGATGCGCGCCAGTTCGCCGCCCGACGCCACCTTGGCCAGCGGCCGCGCGGCCACGCCGGCATGGCCGGCCACCATGAACTCGACCTGCTCCACGCCGTAGCTGGCCGGCTCGCACGGGTTGAGCGCGACCTCGAAGCGGCCGCCGCTCATCGACAGTTCCTGCATCGCTTCCGACACCTGCGCCGACAGGCGCTGCGCCGCCGCCGCGCGCGTCGCCGACAGCCGGCGCGCCGCGTCGAGGTAGACACCCTTCGCCTTCTCTTCCTGCCGCTTCAGGCCCTCGACGTCGCTGGCGTCGGCCAGTTGCTGCAGCTTGGTCTTGAGCGCGGCATGCTCGTCCGGCAGTTCCTCGGGCGTGACGCGGAACTTGCGCGCCGTGCCGTGGATGGCGTCCAGGCGCGCATCGACCTGGGCCAGGCGCTCCGGATCGAGCTCGATCTTGTCGACGTAGTTGTTGAGGGCATACACCGCTTCCTGCAACTGGATGCGGGCCGGCTCCATGCATTCGAGCACGGCCTGCAGGCCGGCATCGACGTCGGCCAGCTTGGCCAGCTTCTGGTTCAGCGAGGACAGTTGCGACAGGATCGGCTGCTCCGCCTCCGACAGCGCGTTCAGCGCTTCCTGCGCGCCCTCGATCAGGCTGGCCGCATGCGACAGGCGGCTGTGCTCGTTGGTGATCTCGGCCCATTCGCCCGGCTTGGCGGCCAGCTTGTCGAGTTCGCTCACCTGCCATTCGAGGCGCTCGCGCTCGAGCAGCACGTTCTTCGCGTTGGTCTCGAATTCCTCGCGCTGGCGCGCCAGCGCCTTCCAGCTTTTATAGCGGGCGGCGACGTCGCGCGCCTGCTCGGCGGCGCCCGGGTCGCGCACGGCGGCCTGGTTGTCGAGCAGCGCGCGCTGGGCGTCGCCCTTGAGCAGCGACTGGTGCGCATGCTGGCCGTGGATGTCGACCAGCAGCTCGCCCAGCTCGCGCAGCTGGCCGGCGGTGGCGGCGCTGCCGTTGATGTAGGCCTTGGAGCGGCCGGCATTGTCGATCACGCGGCGCAGCAGCGCCCCGCCGTCGTCGAGCGCGAACGCGTTCTGTTCCAGCCAGGCGCGCGCGGCCGGCGTCGGGGCGAAGTCGGCGCTGATGTCGGTGCGCGACGCGCCTTCGCGCACCATGCTGGCGTCGCCGCGTCCGCCCAGGGCGAGCTGGAGCGCATCGATCAGGATCGACTTGCCGGCGCCGGTTTCGCCGGTGAAGACCGTGAAGCCGTTCGAGAACTCGAGCTCGATCGTGTCGACGATGACGAAGTCGCGGATGGTCAGTGTGCGCAGCATGAAGAAGCCGATCTCCTGGTGGGTGCTTGAACCGATGTTGTTGGTGTTGGACTACCTGGCCCTGGTGTCGCCGGACGGGTTTTCGTTCCAGTGCAGTTTTTCGCGCAGCGTGTGGTAGTAGCTCCACCCCTCCGGATGCAGGAAGGTGATGGTGTCGGGCGAACGCGAGATGACGATCTCGTCGCCGTGCTGCAGGCTGGCGAAGGTCTGCATGTCGAAGTTCACGCTGATGTCGCGGCCGTTGACGATCTCGACCACGATCTCGCTGCGGTCGGGCACGACGATGGGGCGGTTCGACAGCGCGTGCGGGGCGATCGGCACCAGCACGATGCCGGCCAGCGTGGGATGCAGCAGCGGGCCGCCGGCCGACAGCGCGTACGCGGTGGAGCCGGTGGGCGTGGACACGATCAGGCCGTCCGAGCGCTGGTTGTACATGAACTGGCCGTCCACCGACACCTTGAGCTCGGCCATGCCGGCGCCGTTGCCGCGCGAGACCACCACGTCGTTGACGGCGACCGAGCAGTGCATCTCGACGCCGCCGCGCATGACGCGCGCTTCCAGCAGCGTGCGCTCCTCGGCGCGCGCCTTGCCGTTGAGGATCTCGCCCAGCGCCGGCAGCATGCGGTCGATCGGGATGTCGGTCATGAAGCCCAGGCGGCCCTGGTTGATGCCGATCAGGCGCACCTGGTAGCGCGCCAGCTGGCGCGCCACGCCGAGCATGGTGCCGTCGCCGCCGACCACGATGGCGGTGGCGCAGTGCTCGCCGATCTCGGCCATCGTCATGGCGTCGATGCCGGGCACCTGCACGTGGACCGCGGTTTCCTGCTCGAACACCGTACGATAGCCGGCCGCGTGCAGGAAGTCGACGATGGCCTTGACCGGTTCGTCGATGCCGGCCGTATTGTGACGCACGACCAGCGCGATGGTTTGTTGCGATTGGGGCGTGGCGGACATACGGCTCTCGGCGGCAGGTATCAAGGAGACAGAAGATTAACCGATTCGTCCGGCTTCTGCACTATCGCAACTCAGCAAATACTGTACAAACGCACAGTATAGTTGGGCGGATGCGCTTCCTGCAAGCGCGTCGCGCTCGCGCCTCGTCCGACGATATTCGCGCCTCAATGTTTCACGATCATGTACAGCACGCCCACGATCGCCATGCCCATGATCGTCATGTACGACAGCATCAGCACGGACCAGCGCAGGAAGGTAGCGAAGCGCCCGCCGCCATACACGCGGCGCATCGCCATCGGCAGGTACAGCAGCATCCACAGGAACAGCAGCTTGCCCACGGCCGGGGCGAGTCCGCGCGTCAGCACCATCAGACCCAGCACCAGGAAGGCGAACGCGTTCGTATGCAGCGCGAACAGCAGGTGCTCGCCATAGCGCCGCCCCGAGCCGAGGTACAGCAGCTTGAGCAGCAGGGCGAACAGCGGCATCAGCGCGAACACGGCATACGGCGCGTAGCCGAAGAACGCCGTCTTGATGTGCTTGCCGTTGTCGCCCGAAAAATTATCGATCAGGCCGTCCTCGACGCTTTTCAGGCCCTCGAACTTCGCCAGTTCCTCCTTGTTGCTGGCCGCCTCCAGCTCGGCCTGCATCGCGGCGCGCTCGCGCTTGCGCGCCGCGATGTCCTCTTCGCCGACCTGCACGACCGGCGACATGTGCTTCCCGACCTACCGCCAGCAGAGCCTGCTGATGGCGCGCGAG
>DAMAFT010000327.1:0-5504 GCA_031995805.1 Massilia sp. | reverse complement strand
GATGCCGGCCGAGGCGATGCCGTTGCCGATGTCCTTGTAGATCGGCGAGCGGGTCGGGTCGCCCTCGAAGCGCTCGCGCCAGCGGCTGCGGAAGCCCGTGCGCGCCTGCTCGTCCATCGGGAATTCACGGCCCGGCAGCATGCGCACGTCCTTCACCGGGTACAGCGAGCGCTGGGTGTCGGCGTCGAAGGTGCGGATGGTCTCGATCTCGTCGCCGAACAGGTCGATGCGGTAGGGCAGCGCGGAACCCATCGGGAACAGGTCGATCAGGCCGCCGCGCACCGAGTATTCGCCCGGCGACATCACCTGCGACACGTGCGAATACCCGGCCAGCGTGAGCTGGGCCTTGAGCTTGGCCTCGTCCAGGCTCTCGCCCTGGCGGAAGAAGAAGGTGTAGGCGGCCAGGAAGGACGGCGGCGCCAGCCGCACCAGCGCGGTCGTTGCCGGCACCACCAGCACGTCGCAGCGGCCGTTGCGGATCTCGTGCAGCGTGGCCAGGCGCTCGGACACCAGGTCCTGGTGCGGCGAGAAGGCGTCGTACGGCAGGGTTTCCCAGTCCGGCAGCAGGTGGCAGGACAGCTTGCCGTCGGCAAACCAGGGGATTTCCTCGAGCAGGCGCTGGCCGTCGCCGGCGCTGGCGACGATCACCGTCAGCATGCGCTTGTCCGCCTTCAGCGCCAGTGCGGCGAGGGCGAGGGCATAGGCGTCGCTCGAGCCGTGCAGCTGCGGCAGGGCGAAACGGGTTCCGGGTTTGGGGAGGTGCTTGTTGAGATCGAAAGGCATTGACGCGCGCTGTCCAGAATCGGGAAGACCGGCATCCATTATAGACGAACGGCGTGTCCGGGCGCGGCCGCGCTCGCGGCGGCGCGGGCGGCTCAGGCGGGGTCTTGCCCCAGGTGCTCGAACACGTGCGCCTGCGGCGGCGGCAGCGCCGCCAGGCGCGCGTCGTCCGGACCCAGCGCGCCGGCCTCGAACAACAGGCGCAGCTTGGCCAGGCGGTCGGCCTGCCCCAGCGCCTCGGCCAGCGGCCGGGGGCCGACGCGGCCGGCGCGCACGATCGCGCCGGCCACCGCCGGCGGCAGTTCCCAGTGCTGGGCGATGCGTCCCGACAGCTCGCGCGCACCGTCCAGCGCGGCCGTGGCGAAGGCCACGTCCTGCGGCACGCCGGCGGCGCCCAGGAAGCGGTCGAACAGGCGGAACGCGACCACCAGGCCGACGTCGTGCATCAATCCCGCCAGGTAGGCTTCGAACGGATCGGCGCCCAGGCCGGGCGCCACCAGGCCGGCGGCGCGGGCGCAGCGCTCGGAATGGCGCCAGACCTGGGGCGCCACCCGGTTGGCGCAGGCGCCGGCGCGCATGCCGATCACGGGCCGGAAGGCGGCGCGCGCGATCAGCATGCGCAGGCCGTTCTGGCCCAGCACCATCACGGCGGCGTCGATCGAGCGCACCGGGGCGGCCGGGCGGTAGAAGGGGCTGTTGGCCTCGCGGATGGTTTCCGCCAGCAGCGACGGATCGCGCGCCACCTGGCGCGCCAGCTCGCCGGTGGAGACGCCTTCGTCGCGCAGGCTGCGCAGCAGGCGCGGGATGACCTCGGGCACGCGCGGCACCAGGTCGGCGGCGGCGCCGGGCGCGGCGGCCAGGCGCTCGACCGCGCCCAGCGCACGCTGGCGCGCGCCCTCGGCCGGCTCGCCGGCGACGTCCTGGGTGAGCCAGCGCCAGAACGCGGCGTCCAGCACCCTCGGGGCGGCTGGATCGGGGGGCGTAACGGCGGCATCGTAGGCAGCGGCGGCCGGCGTGGCGCCATCGCGCGGCCCGGCGCCGCCGCCGCCGCCGCCGAGCAGCCGCGCAAACCAGTTCTTCATCGGGGGCCATGCCTCGCTGCAATGGACATGGCGGCATTCTACCGCGCCGCCGGGTGGCCGGCGTACGAAAGGCCACGCGGCGGCCGGCGCTGCGCGCCTGCCGCCGCGTGGCGGGGGGAGTCCGGTGCCGCCGCTGGGCGGAACGCAGCGGAACCCGGCGGAACTCAGCGGGTGCCGGGCGGGTTGGGCGCCGGGGCGTTCGGGTCGTTGGTCTGGGTGCTGCCGGTGCCGACCGCCGAGGTGCCGGTCGGGGCCGAGCTCGACGTGCCCGCCGCGCCGTTGCCCGAGGTGCCCATGGTGCCGGACTGGCTGGTGCCGGTGGCGCTGGAGCCGGCATAGCCGTTGGTGTTCCAGCTCTGCGCGCTGCCCTGGCCGCTGCCGGTGGTGCCGATCGAGCTGCCTTCGGTGCCGGACGAGGAGCTGCCGCTCATGGTATCGGTGCTGGTGTCGGTCGTGCTGCAGGCCGCCAGGCTGAAGGCCATGATGCCGCCGATGAGGATGCCTTGATAGGTTTTCATGGTGTTCTCCTTTTGGGTGGGTAACCCCATGATGGCGGCGACACCGGACAATCCAAATAGGATGAGTGCGGCAGGCTTTGTAGGATCAGGCGCACGAACAGATGCCGATCCTTTTGCGGATGCCGGCACGTCGCCCCCGCCTTCGCAGGGGCGACGTGCCGGCGCGGCGTGCGACTCAGAACAGACTGTTGGGCGCCGGCTGCTGCTGCGCACCTGGCAGTTGCCCCGGCGGCGCCGTGCCGTCGGCCGGGGCCGCGTTCGGATCCGGCTGCTGGTCGAGGTCGATGCCGCCGAAGGCCGGGGAATCGATATACTCGGCATACACCCAGTCGTCGTTCTCGCGTACCAGGCCTTCCGGTTCGGCGCGCACGGTTTCCGGACGCTTGGCCACGGCCACGCGCATGTAGTCGATCCAGATCGGCAGCGCCAGGGTGGCGCCGAACTCGCGCCCACCGAGCGAGCGCGGGTCGTCGTAGCCCATCCACGCCACCGCCACCACGTTGCCTGCGTAGCCGGAGAACCAGCCGTCGACGGCGTCGCTGGTGGTGCCGGTCTTGCCGGCGATGTCGCCGCGGCCCAGCGCCTTGGTGGCGGCGGCGCCGGTACCGTAGCGGGTCACGTCGCGCAGCATGCTGTCGGTGACGAAGGCGTTGCGCGCGTCGAGCACGCGGCTTTCCTCGGTGCGCGCGGGCGGCCTGGTTTCCTGGATCACCTTGCCGTCGGCATCCTCGATGCGGGCGATCAGGTAGGGCTGCACGGCATAGCCGCCGTTGGCGAACACGGCGTAGGCGCCTGCCATCTGCAGCGGCGTCACGGCGCCGGTGCCCAGCGCCAGCGTGTAGTTCTTCGGCTGGCGGTTCAGGTCGAAGCCGAAGCGGCCCAGGTATTCGTGGGCGAACGGCACCGACACGGCGCGCAGCAGGCGCACCGACGGCACGTTCTTCGATTCGGCCAGCGCGCGCCGCATGCTGATCGGGCCGTCCCACTTGAAGTCGTCGTTCTGCGGCGACCAGGTCTTGCCGGCGTCCTCGCCCGCCATGTCGAGCGGCGCGTCGAGGATGCGCGTGGCCGGCGAATAGCCTTTCTCGATGGCCGCCGAGTAGATGAACGGCTTCATGCCGGAGCCGGGCTGGCGCCACGCTTGCGTCACGTGGTTGAACTTCTGGAAGTTGTAGTCGAAGCCGCCCACCAGCGCATGGTAGGCGCCGGTATCGGCGTCGATGGCGACGAAGGCCGCCGCCACCTGCGGCACCTGGGTGACCGACCAGTTGCCCTTGGCATCCTTCGCCACGCGGATGACCGCGCCCGGCGCCAGCTTCAGCGCTTCCCTGGCGTTGGCGGACAGGCCGGCGGCGGCGAACTTCAGGCCGGCGCCGGACAACTCGACCACGTCGCCGTCGATGGTCTCGACGCGCACGCTCTTGCCGGACACCTGCAGCACCACGGCCGGGATCAGGCCGTCGCTGACGGGGCGCCTGGCCAGCGCGTCGTTGATGGCGTCCTCGCGTTCCTGGGCGTCGGACGGCAGGTCGATCCGGCCTTCCGGGCCGCGCCAGCCGTGGCGCTGGTCGTAGGCGATGACGTTGCGGCGCACCGACGCGTAGGCGGCGTCCTGCTCGTTCTTCAGGATGGTCGTATAGACCTTGATGCCCTTGGTGTAGGCGTCTTCCTTGAACTGGTTGTACACCACCTGGCGTGCCAGCTCCGCCACGTATTCGGCGTGCGAGTCGAATTCCTGGCCGCGCGTGTTGACGCGCAGCGGCTCGGCCATCGCGGCCTGGTACTGCGATTCGCTGATGTAGTCGAGCGCGCGCATGCGGCCCAGCACCTGGTGCTGGCGCTCGCGCGCCCGCTTCGGGTTCACGGCCGGATTGTGACGCGACGGGTTCTGCGGCAGGCCGGCCAGCATCGCCATCTCGGCGATCGACAGCTGGTCCAGGCGCTTGCCGAAATAGGTGCGCGCGGCGCTGGAAAAGCCGTAGGCGCGCTGGCCCAGGTAGATCTGGTTCATGTACAGCTCGAGGATCTCGTCCTTCGACAGCGCGGCCTCGATCTTGTAGGCCAGCGCGATCTCGTTGATCTTGCGCGACAGGCGCTTTTCGCGCGACAGGAAGAAGTTGCGCGCCACCTGCATCGTGATGGTCGAGGCGCCGCCCGAGCCGAAGCCGCCGCGCAGGTTGGCGCCGACGGCGCCCAGCAGGCGCCGGTAGTCGATCGCGCCGTGCTCGTAGAAGCGTGCGTCCTCGATCGCCAGCAACGATTTCTTCATCAGCGCCGGGATCTTGTCGATGGGAACGAAGTCGCGGTGCTCTTCGCCGAACTCGCCGATCAGCACGTTGTCGGCGCTGTAGATGCGCAGCGGGATCTTGGGGCGGTAGTCGGTGACGGCGTCGAGCGCCGGCACGTTCGGCATGACGCGCAGCATGACGTAGCCGGCGGCGCCGGCGACGGCCAGCACGACGAGGACGAGGACGACGGCAAGCGCCGCCAGGAGGAAACCGCGTTGGCCGCGGCGGCGCGGGAGCGCCGGCTTGCTGGATTTTGCCAAAACTGGACTCTCTGGATGCGGCCCCAAGGGCCGGGAACGGGGCGATTATAATCCGCTTTTCTTCCACTACGGCATGTGCGATAGTCTTGCTTCCAGGACTCACGCCACTACCCGCCGGGTCCTGCCATACGATACTCCCCGAAGGAAATCCATGCCGTACGATCCCCAGCCCCCGGCCTTCAAGCCCTATATTCCGGCCGAAGCGCGCCTGCCCGAAATGACGCTGCGCGCCCTGGTGATGGGCACGGTACTGGGCATGGTGTTCGGCGCGTCCTCGCTGTACCTGGTGCTGAAGGTGGGCCTGACGGTGAGCGCGTCGATCCCGGTGGCCGTCATCGCCATCACGCTGTTCGGCATGGCGAAAAAAGCCGGCGGGCGCGAATCCACGATCCTCGAGAACAGCATCACGCAGACGGCCGGCTCGGCCGGCGAATCGCTGGCGTTCGGCCTGGGCGTGACCATGCCGGCCATCATGATCCTCGGCTTCGACCTGGAGATCTCGCGCGTGATGCTGGTCGGGATCCTGGTCGGCCTGCTCGGCATCCTGATGATGGTCCCGATGCGCCGCACCATGAT